>CAMHUJ010000074.1 GCA_946188175.1 uncultured Ruminococcus sp. | reverse complement strand
GATCAATGCCAGCGGGGGCTCCCCGCGGAAAGGGGAAATATGAAGATCAAGAAATTCGGAAGTACCGAAGCAAAAATCTACGACATGGTGCACCCGATCGCGGAGGAGCACGGTCTGATCGTCTGGGATGTGCGCTTCGAGAAGGAAGGCGCGATGTGGTATCTGCGCGTATTCCTTGACCACATGGAGCGTCCGGTCAATATCGCGGACTGCGAAGCCGTCACCAGACCGCTGAACAAGCTCCTCGATGAGACCGACCCGATCCCTCAGACCTATACGCTGGAGGTCGGCTCCGCAGGACTGGAGCGCGAGCTCATCCGCGAAACACATTTTGATGCCTGCGAGGGCAGCAAGGTCCGCGTCCGCATGATCCGCCCGCTGGAGGACGGTACAAAGGAACTGACCGGCATCCTGAAACAGTGTGACCGTGAAACCGTTACGCTTGATCTCGACGGTGCGGAGAAGGCACTGCCGCTTTCCGGCATCGCGTTCGTTAAACTCGCGGATTTCGACGAAGCAGAAGTCAAACGTGCAGCAGAGGGTTCTGCTGAGAAATAAAACAAGCAAGTAAAGCTCTGAAAAGGAGCTCAGACTATCAGGAGGAAAACATGCCATGAACAAGGATTTCTTTGAGGCGCTGGCAGCGCTCGGCAGCGAAAACAGCGTAGAGCAGGCTCTGCTCGTGGAAAAGATCGAGGCAGCCATGCTCAAGGCTGCGCAGAAGGCGTATCCTTATGCGGAGGATGATGATATCCGCGTAGAGATCGAGCCTTCCGCAGGCCGCTTCGACATTTACATGAAAAAGAGCGTGGTCGAGGGCGAGCCGAAAACGGATTATGAGGTCAGCTTCGAGCAGGCACGGCTTCACGATCCGAACTGTGAGCTCGGCGATCTGGTCGAATGTAAGCTCGATCCGGTCAAATTCGGCAGAAGCATCGCACAGTTTGCAAAGCAGAGCATCCGCGGCGATCTGCGCGCGATCAACCGTCAGCAGATGATGGAGAAATTTGAATCCAAGGAGCGCGAGCTCATCACGGTCAAGGTCACGCAGGTCGATCCGGCACGCGGCACCGTCACCGTCGAATACGATCACACCGAGCTGTATCTCTCCCGCAATGAGCAGCTCTTTACCGAGACCATGGTTGACGGCAAGCCCGTCAGAGTCTATGAGCCGCTCAAAGAGGGTCAGCTCATCAAGGTCTTCGTTACCACAATCGCAAACCGCGACAAGAAGCCGATTGTCCGCATTTCGCGCGTGGACAGAGGCTTTGTCGAGAAGCTGTTTGAGCAGGCGATTCCGGAAATCGCGGACGGCACCGTCGAGATTCATGCAGTCTCGCGCGAGGCAGGCTTCCGCTCCAAGATCGCTGTCAGCTCGCATGATCCGAATGTTGATGCAATCGGTACCTGCATCGGACCGCACAGCTCCCGTATCAATACCGTGCTGAATGAGCTGCACGGTGAGAAGATCGACATTATTCCGTATTCCGAGGATCCGGAGGAGTTCATTACCCGTGCACTGGCACCGGCAACGGTCATTTCCACGACCATTGCGGATGACGGCAGCCGCGAGGCGACGGTCATTGTTCCGAACGATCAGCTTTCGCTGGCAATCGGCAACAAGGGTCAGAATGCAAAGCTCGCCGCAAAGCTGACGGGCTATAAGATCGACATTAAGCCGGAATTCCCCGATCCGGAACCGGAGGCTGAGGATGTCGATGCGGAGGGCTATGAGATTCTCGAGGATGCCGCAGAGCTCGATCAGCTCGACGGCAGCGCTGAGGTCTGATCCGCATGACACCGAAAAAAATACCGATGCGGATGTGTCTCGGCTGCAATGAGATGAAGCCGAAGCGCGAACTGATCCGCGTCGTGCATCAGAAGGACGGCACGATCCTGCTGGATGCGACCGGCAAACAGGCAGGGCGCGGCGCATATATCTGTCCGCAGCTTGCATGCCTGAAGGCAGCGCGCAAGGCGAGGAGACTGGAAAAATCCTTCTCCTGCCGGATTTCCGAGGAGATCTATGACGCGCTCGAAGCTGCCATGCAGTCTGCGGAGACTGCCTCGCAGAAGGGAGCTGCCGATGCCTGATGCAGCCGAAAACCGTCTGACCGCCAGCCTCACGATGTGCCGGAAGGCAGGCAAGCTCCTGCTCGGCTTTGATGCGGTCAAGGAGGCGGCACAGCAGGGAAATGTCAGACTGTTCCTGCTCTCTTCCGATGCCTCCGCCAAGACGGAAAAGGAAATCCGCTTTTTTGCCGGTGCGCTTCCCGTCCGGAAGCTGCCGCTTGATATGGATACGCTGAAGCTCTTCTTCCGGAAACGGACTGCGGTGCTCGGCGTTTGTGAGGACGGATTCGCGGCAAAGCTGCTTTTGCTGCTGCCGGAATCCGAAGAATGAAGTAAAACGAGCGTATCTGCGCCCCGATTCGGCTGCGGATACGATGAAGCCCATTGCGGTTCAGCATAGCCGCAGGAAACCGATAGGGGGTATTTGCCTATGCCAGCAACAAAGGTCAAACTGAGTGAGTTTGCCGCAGATCTGAATCTTTCCGCACAGGAGGTCGCCGACCAGCTCAAAGCGCTGGACGATAAGGTCAGAAAGCCGACCGCTGCACTGACCGATACCGAAATGAACTATCTGCTTGAGCTGTATACACAGCGCAATCAGGTCGAGAATTTCGATGCATATTTCGCAGACCGTTCCGAGCAGACACAGCCGCAGGAGGCGAAGAAGCCGAAGCGTGCCGCAAAGCCGGAGCCGGTCGCACGTCCGAAGAAGGATGCAAAGCCCGAGAAGGCGGCGAAGCCGGAAAAGACAGCCAAGCCGGAAAAGACAGCCAAGCCGAAGCCGGAGAGCAAGCCGCAGGAGACTGCAACTGCCGCAAAGCAGGAGACGGTTCAGCCGGAGAATACCGCTGCCGAAACACCTGCCGCACAGCCGGAGACCGCTCCGGTTCAGACGCCCGATTCTGCACCGTCTGCCGCTGAGGCAGCCGCGCCGCGCGTCCTGACCGCTGCCGAGACCGAGCGCCGTGCAAGAGAGCGCGCTGCCATGTATGAGAAGCAGCACGCCGAAAAGGCTGCAAGACGCGAGCGCAATCAGAAGAATCAGCAGCTCCGTGAGCAGCAGCGTCAGGCGGAGGAGGCTGCAAAGCGTGCCGCAGAGCAGAAGGCGGAGCAGGAGGCAAAGGCTGCAAAGGCTGCACAGTCCGCACCTGCCGAAAAGCCCGCACAGCCCGCTGCCGCACCGAAAAAACCGCAGCCGCAGCCGCGCAGTGCGCAGAAACCGGCAAAGAAGCCTGCGAAAGCACAGGAACGCGGCGAGATTCTCAAAATGGAAAGCGATTTCGCAACTGCGACCGAGGTGCAGCCGAGTCAGCAGCGCCATACGGTCGATACGCGCGGTACCTATGTCGATCTCGACAAATACAATGAGCGTTATGAGCAGATCGCGCCGCAGGGCAGAGGCGGCAAGAATGACAGCCTCGCTGCCAAGAAGCAGAAGATCAATCAGAAATCCCAGCAGCGCAAGCAGCAGGCCCGCTCGGGCAAGGCTGCCAGAGAGACCGAGGCGGAAAAGCTGCGCCGTCTGGAGCTGGAGCGCGCAAGAAAGCAGCAGCTCAAGGTCATGATTCCGGACAGCATTGTCGTCAGCGAGCTTGCGACCCGTCTGAAGGTTCAGGTCCGCGACGTCATCAAGAAGCTCATGGGTCTCGGCGTCATGGCGAATATCAATGAGGAGATCGACTTCGACACCGCTTCGCTCGTCGCAGAGGAGCTCGGTGCAAAGGTCGAGCATGAGGTCATTGTGACGATTGAGGAGCGCCTCATCGCTGACGAGGAGGATCCGGCGGATTCCCTCGAGGAGCGCTGCCCGGTTGTTGTCGTCATGGGTCACGTTGACCACGGCAAGACCTCGATCCTCGACCGCATCCGCAATGCAAATGTCACCGCTTCCGAAGCGGGCGGCATCACGCAGCATATCGGCGCATATCAGGTCAAGCATGACGGCAAGGTCATTACCTTCCTCGATACGCCGGGTCACGAGGCATTTACCTCGATGCGTGCGCGCGGTGCGAATATTACCGATATTGCAATTCTCGTTGTCGCAGCAGACGACGGCATCATGCCGCAGACGATCGAGTCGATCAACCACGCAAAGGCTGCCGGCGTTTCGATCATCGTTGCGATCAACAAAATGGATAAGGAAGGCGCAAACCCCGACCGTGTCAAGCAGCAGCTCACTGAATATGAGCTCGTCTGTGAGGAGTGGGGCGGCGATACGATCTGCGTTCCGGTTTCCGCAAAGACCGGCGAGGGCATCGAGGATCTGCTCGAGAATATCCTGCTCGTCGCCGAGGTGCGTGAGCTGAAGGCAAATCCGCACCGTCTTGCAAAGGGTACCGTTATCGAAGCCCGTCTGGACAAGGGCAGAGGTCCGATTGCGACGATCCTCGTCCAGAACGGTACGCTGCATACCGGCGATGTGATTATCGCAGGTACGGCAGTCGGCAAGGTCCGTGTCATGACGAACTACAAGGGCAAGGTCGTCAAGGAGGCAGGTCCGTCGGTTCCGGTCGAGATCACCGGTCTTGCCGAGGTGCCGAGCGCAGGCGACGTCTTCAATGCAGTTGAGGATGAGCGCCTTGCGAAGGAGCTCGTCGAGCAGAGAAAGCATGAGGCGAAGGAGGAGCAGTTCAAGAGCTACCGCAAGGTGACGCTCGACAACCTGTTCTCGCAGATCGCCGAGGGCGAGATGAAGGAGCTGCCGCTGATCGTCAAGGCGGACGTTCAGGGCTCTGTTGAGGCGGTTACGCAGTCGCTCGAAAAGCTCACGAATGAAGAAGTCCGCGTCAAGGTCATTCACGGCGCAGTCGGTGCGGTTTCCGAGAGCGATGTCATGCTCGCATCCGCATCCAATGCGATCATCGTCGGCTTCAATGTCCGTCCGATGCCCGGTGCTGCGGATGCAGCCGCAAGAGACGGCGTCGATATCCGCCTCTACCGCATCATCTACGATGCAATCGAGGAGATTTCGACGGCAATGAAGGGCATGCTTGCACCGAAGTTCCGCGAGGTCGAAATGGCGCGCATCGAGGTGCGTCAGGTTTACCATATCTCCAGCGTCGGCACGGTCGCAGGCTGCTATGTCACCGACGGCAAGGTCACGCGCCAGTGCCAGATCAGAGTTGTGCGTGACGGCATCGTCGTTGCGGAGGATCAGATTGATTCGCTCCGCCGCTTCAAGGATGACGTCAAGGAGGTCGCAACCGGCTACGAATGCGGCATCTCGCTGGAGCGCTTTGC
The DNA here is from genome assembly GCA_946188175.1 of uncultured Ruminococcus sp. Lineage (GTDB taxonomy): Bacteria > Bacillota > Clostridia > Oscillospirales > Ruminococcaceae > Firm-04. Next base: position 2,124 of record CAMHUJ010000074.1, on the reverse strand, counting down.
CGATATCAAGGAGGGCGATATCCTCGAGGCATTTGTCATTGAGGAATACCGCGAGGAGTAATCCATACCGGCCACACTGCAAAACAAATCCGCCGCGGATGTGCTGCGGCGGAGGGAATATACAAAAAAACGGAGGGATTATCATGGAAGTTCAGAGAATGAGCAATGCCGATATGCTGCAATACTGCGAGGAGGCACTGGCATGGCCGGACTTCGGTCCGATCGACACGCTGTTTTTTGAGACAGTCAAGCGTATTCTGACAGGCGAATTCAGCGCACAGGAGGATGTTGCGGATCCGGCGACGATCTTTGATGAGGAAGGCTTCTTCAACGAGACCGACAAGACCGGTGAATACTATAATCCGGATGCGGAGAGTTCGATCACAGTCTGAGCAACAGGAGAAGAATCATGGCTAGCTTCAAAATTGGCCGCCTGCAGGAGGATATCCTGCGCGAGCTGACGGCAATCATGCGCGAGGAGATCAAGGACCCGCGCATCACGCCGGATCTGACAATCGTGCGGGCGGAGCTGTCCGGCGATATGGGACACTGCAAGGCGTATATCTCGAGCCTCACCGATCTTTCGCGTGCGGAGGAGGCTTGCAGAGTCCTCACCAAGGCTTCCGGCTTTATCCGGAAGGAGCTGTTTCACCGGCTCAAGCTGCGCAAATCGCCCGAGCTGCATTTTATCGCAGACGATTCGATCGCGTATGCTGCCGATATCAGCGAGAAGCTCAACGGTCTGGGACTGACGGAGGGCAATGCGCCTGCCGCGGAACCGGATGAGACGGAATTCTGATTCCGTCCGAAGATCAGATAATAAGGAGGCGCTTCATGGAACAGTCAGAGTTTGTCTGCAAGGAGATTGACAGCAGAGCGGCATTTGCGATGCTGAAATCCCTTCAGGATGTGTATATTCTGATTCACCGCTCGCCCGACGGCGACTGCATCGGCGGCGGATACGCACTGTATCATTTGTTCCGGCAGTTCGGGATTCGCTCCCGCGTCTGCTGCGCCGATCCGATTCCGGAAATGTACAGGGATATTACCGAAGGCGTCGTTTTTGAGGACTTTGCGCCGCAGGTGTATATTTCGGTTGATGTTGCGGACAGAAAGCTCTTCGGCGAGCTGCCCGACGGCGGCGGAGAGGCGGAGATCCTGCTCTGCATCGACCACCATATTTCCAATACGCATTATGCAGAGCATCTGTACTGGAATCCGCATTCGGCGGCTGCCTGCGAGGTGCTGTTCCGCATGATGCAGGACAATGACATTCCGCTGACAAGGGAGCTGGCACTCTGCCTGTATTCCGGCATCTCGACCGATACCGGCTGCTTCCAGTTCAGCAATGCCGATGCAGCCGCATTTGATGCGGTCGCGCAGATCAAGGCGGCGTTCCCCGATCTGCCCTATGCACGGCTCAACCGCGAATTCTTCGTGCTGAAATCGCAGGGACGCATCCGGCTCGATACGCGCCTGATGCAGAGCGTACAGCTTTCCGAAGACGGCAGGGTCGCGCTGATCTATCTGCCCGATTCATGGATGAAGGAGCTGCATGTCTCGCATGATGAGATCGACGGCGTTGCGAATCTTCCGATGCAGATTATCGGCGTGGAGATCGGCATTACCTGCAAACAGCAGGAGGACGGCACCTACCGCGTCTCCCTGCGCGCAGGCGATCATGCGGATGTCTCCGCGGTCGCACAGCAGTTTGAGGGCGGCGGGCATGTCAAGGCGAGCGGCTGTACGATCAAGCATGGCACGCCCGAGGAGGCGTGTGCTGCGCTTATGGCTGCGGCGGAGGCTTCGCTGAGATGATTGAATCCGGAATCCTTGTGATGAACAAGCCGCAGGGCTTTACTTCCTTTGATGTGATCGGAAAGCTGCGCGGCATATTGAAAATGAAACGGCTCGGGCATACCGGAACGCTTGATCCCATGGCGACCGGCGTGCTGCCGGTGCTGATCGGGACGGCGGCGCGTGCCTGCGATATCCTGCCCGATGAGGGAAAAGCCTACCGCGCTGCATTTCAGCTCGGTACGGTGACCGATACGCAGGACAGCAGCGGCACGGTGCTCGAAACGCATTCCTTTGATGTATCAGAAGAAGCGCTGCGCGCGGTTC
>CAMHUJ010000073.1 GCA_946188175.1 uncultured Ruminococcus sp. | reverse complement strand
TCCGCATCGGTTATTTACGATTATTATACACGAAAAACGCTCCTTTGTAAAGCACGCAGGAGCGTTTTCTTTTGATTCAGTACCGCGCGGTCCGGATCCATACGCCGCGCCGGACGCAGCAGATGATCGTTATAGAGCGGACGCAGACGTTCCTGCTTTGAAGCCGTCTTTCATGCTGCCCTGTATATCATTGCGTTCGCCGTCTGTGCTGTCCTGCATGCTGCGTCTTCCGCCGAAGCCGCCTCTCATGCCGCCCTGCATCGCATCGGATTCACCGTTCATACCGCCGTTCATGCCGCCGCGCATGCCGCCCATACCGCCGTGCATTCCGCCGCCCATCATGCTCTGCGGAATCTCGGAGACCTCCTGACCGTTGATGATGATTGTTCCGCCGTTGAATTCGGCAGTTCTGTCATAATCGAACGAGGACATCTGTGCGGTGATGCTGATTGTGCCGCCGTTGACATAAATCGAGCCGTTCGAGTCGATTGCATCGGTATCGCCCTGTCCGACTGCAACATTGAGATTGCCGCCGTTGATCTCGACCGCGGTTTCACAGGCATTCGTGCCGGTCGAAGCGTTGATGCCGTCATCGCTGGCGGAGATTGTGATATTGCCGTCGTTGATGAGAACATAGGTTGCTTCCAGCCCCTCCGATGCGGTAATATCCATTGTACCGCCGTCAATTTGCAGGAGCGCACATGCCTGCATTCCGTCGCTGCCGCCGGTGATCGTATAAGTTCCGCCGAGAATCGTGATCGTGCCTTCGGCTTCATCGTTTTCGCAGTGGAAACCGTCCTTGCCGGTCTTGATTTGGAATGTGCCGTCCGATACGGAGATGCTGTCGTTTGCTTCAAAGCTGTCCAGTGCGGTTGTGACATTGTAGGTGCCGCCGGTGATCTTCATATCATCCTTGCAGGTGATGCCGTTGCCGTAATCGGAAGTGATATTCAGCGCGCCAATGCCGTTCAGCACCAGATCATCCTTGGAGAAAATGACTGCATCGGTATTCGTATCGCCGTCCGCCCGGAACTGTCCGCTGACGGTCAGGATGTTTTCGCTGTCTGTTGTTGTGACGAATGCCTTGTCTGCGGAGATCACATAGATCGCAGGAAAATCGTCGTTTGTAATGCTGACGTCGTCCAGCACAAGCTGAATTTTAGCGGCTTCGTCAGCGCTGACACGAATTGTGCAATTCTTCGCCGAACCGCTGATCACATAGACACCTTCATCGGTGATGTCAATCGTTTGACCATCTGTGACTGTGATGCGCTGTGCCTCGCTCAGATCCGCAGTTTGCGCAAGATCGCGTTTTGTGAACAGTTCGCTGTCCTGTTCTGCGGATTCTGCTTTCTGAGAAAGCTCCATCACCGCAGCAGTGTCATTGACTTTCTCATTTACAGACGCAGCCTCCGAGCTGTTTACAGATTCCTCTGTATTCACGGAATCACTAATCGTCACAGCAGGGGTTTCGGCTGTCGTGCCTGCATTCTGATTCATTCCGCAGCCTGTCATCGTCATTGCGAGAATTGCTGCCAGTACGGCAGTAATCATATTCATCTTTTTCATCATCATGCATTCTTTCATATCGGTTGGGGGTTCGGTTTGCTTCTATGGCTTTATTATACAGATGCAATATGAAAGGCTTATGAGGCGATTGTGGAATCGCAGGCATTGAATTGTGGAATGATGTAGGAAAATGCGTTGGAATCATGAAAGCGTTGATAAAGGATATTCCGTTTGAAATGCAGAAGCGCACCGATCGAGGGGGCATTGGGTAAATGCAGAGGAACCGCCGTCTGACTGAATGTCCGGCGGCGGTTCCTTTGATTTCAGGATTGAGAGCTTTGTTTCAGCTCTTTGATCTTCTGTTTCAGTGCTGCATAGCCCTGTTCCGCATCATCAATCGCAGCGACTGTTTTCTCCATCGGGCAAATATCCGTCCCGCGCCGGTTGATGATCTTTTCCGTCAGTGTATCATATTCTGCGGGAATGCCGTGCTGTTCCAGATAATGCAGCGCCGCTTCGGACATGACCTTGCCGAAGACGGAAACGATCCCCGTTTTGACAAACAGCATCGCTGCTGCTTTCCCGACGATCTGATCAGCGGCGGAATATCCGCGCAGATCTGTTCCGGCAGCAATCAGCTTCATCATCGGTGCGATGCCGCGGCTGTCGTCAGTAATGATGTCACCGTCTTTGCACAGGCAGATCGAATGCCCGTCCAGATGCAGTTTAGCAGTGTCAGGATCACGCATCGGCATTGTCCTTGATCAGCAGTTTTCTCAGCGCAATGATGATGACCGGAACGAGAACAGCCTGCACGGCAAGACCGACAAAGCCTGTTTTGATCTGTCCCCAGATCATTGCAGGCGTGAACTGCGTCATGCTCTGCGTTGCAGCGACCAGCAAGAGAAATGCTGCTCTGCCGCAGATCTGCGCAAGGATCACCGCAGGAAACGCCCACAGGCCGTTCGCTGCGATCTTCTTCGTAAACAGGCCCGAAACCAGCGCAAAGACCGCAAGCTCTGCCATCATGAACGGCAGTCTCGGCGCAGCGGGCATCGGATTGCCCATGGCCGTTGTGATCAGGAAGCTGACGAGCGGGGAGAGGACACCGACTGCCAGTCCCCATTTTGCGCCGAGCAGACAGCCGCCGATCAGCACCGGCAGATACATCGGGAGCCACTTGACGCCGCCGGGCTGACCGAGTGCCAGATGCACAAGCTGCGGCAGAATGACCGCCAGCGCGATCAGTCCTGCGGACACAAGTGTTTTGCAAGTGATTTTTGTCCGGACGGACAGATTTCTCATAGTCAGTGCATTCTCAAACATGGTGTTTCCTCCTTATTCGCCTTCCATGGAAGTGCAGGTTTTCAGTAATTCAATGATCGGGAGATGCTGCGGACATACGCCTTCGCACTGCCCGCATTCCAGACAGTCGGATGCTTTGCCCTTGTCATGCGTTGCAATCGCATAAGCCTGTTTTCCGCCGTCCCAGCTTGGCTTTTTCTCCTCCTCGTTTTTCACGCGGAAGATCTCCGGAATCGCGATTGACATCGGGCAGCCCTCAACACAGTAATGACACGCTGTACACTTGATCGAATGATCCTTTGTCAGCTCTGCCTGTGCTGCGGCGATGACCTTCTGTTCTGCATCAGACAACGGCCTGAAATCACGCATATACGAAAGATTGTCGTCCATCTGCGTGAGGTTTGACATCCCGGAAAGCACCGTGATGATGCCGTCCATGGATGCAACATAGCGGATCGCCCACGACGCCATGGACGCATCGAGATCAGCACTGCGGAAAATATCCTGCACACCCTGCGGCGGATCAGCAAGCGCGCCGCCCTTGACAGGCTCCATAACGGTCAGGGATTTCCCGTGCTTCCGCGCAATCTCATAGCATTCCCGCGATGCGACACCCGGGTTTTCCCAGTCTGCGTAATTGATTTGCAGCTGGATAAAATCGACCTCCGGATGCGCGGTCAGCAGTTCATCAAGCAGAGCGGGGTCGGCATGGAACGAAAAGCCGATATGACGCAGAACACCCTTTGCTTTCTGCTCTTTCAGAAAGTCCCAGAGGTGATATTCCTCGTATTTCCGATAGTTTCCGCGCTGCAAAGCATGGAGCAGATAATAGTCAAAGTAGCCTGCACCTGTCCGTTCCAGACTGTTTTGAAGCTGCTGCTTTGCGCTTGCTTCGTCATGTGCCTGCCATGTGTTGAGCTTGTCCGCAATGGTAAAAGTCTCGCGCGGATGCCGCTTGATAATTGCTTCATGCAGTGCTTTTTCGGATTCACCGTTGTCGTAGCAATGTGCCGTATCAAAGTATGTTCCGCCGGCCGCCAGAAAACGGTTTGCCATTTCAGCGGTCTGCTCAATGTCGATCGAGCCGTCTTTCAGTTTGGGCAGGCGCATCAGTCCGAAGCCGAGCTTGAATACTTCCTTTCCCAAATAAACGCCCATTGTATCCCTCCTATGTAAAAATCAGATTGACGCAGAATCCGCAGATCAGCGAGAAGATCATGACGTATGCAATATACAGGATAAAGTGTTTGATGCCGAGCACGATCTTCAGTGCGCCGAGATTTGTGATTTTCGTTGCGGGGCCTGTCAGCATGAACGATGCCGCCGATCCGACGCTCATGCCGGAATACAGCCACTGCTGCAAAAGGGGGATCGTACCGCCGCCGCAGGCATAGAGCGGCACGCCGACGGTCGCCGCCATGAGCAGGCCAAAGCCGCGGTTCCCGTCGCCGAAGAACTTTGCAAAGCCTTCCGCCGGAACATACCGCTGAAACAGTGCCGAGAGCAGCACGCCGAACAGAAAATACAGCCCGGTCGCCTTAAAGTTTCTGCCGATATTCTTCAGCAGCCGCAGAAACAGATTCGGGTCTGTATCGCGGCTTTTTTTCTCTTCAAAGCCCTCGAAACTGAAAAACTGCTTCTTTTTGAAGCCGTAACGCAGGATCAGTCCGGATGCAACGCCGCATAAAAAGCATGTGATGATGCGGACAGCCAGCACCTCTTTGCCGAGCGCCATGCTGTAAATGATCAGCTGCGGATTCAGCAGAATGGAGCTCATCATGAATGCAGCAAGCCAGTCATCACGAATGCCTTTTTTGGAAAAAGACGCCGCCAGCGGAATCGTGCCGTACATACAAAGCGGCGATGCGATGCCCAGCAGACTTGCGATCACGATGCCGAACACGCCAAGCTTATGCGCACCCATTTTCTGCACTGCACCGTGTATCTTGTCCTTCACAAATACGGAGATCACCGAACCGGCAACCATGCCGAGGATCCAGTATTTCAGGATCTGCCGAAGCTGCACGATGAAATAATATCCGACATAATTGAACTCCCGCTTCAGAACTCCAAAGAGCTCACTCATCCAGCATCACCAGCTTGTATTCCCTGCTGCCGAGTCCGATCTCCGCGGCGTGCTCCAGCGTATGCAGCCCCTGCTTGGACTCAATGCGCTGTACCAGAGATTTGCCGTCGCCGTTCTTCTGCTCGTAGACCAGATCAATGCACGCCTGATCAAGTGCGACCGGGTCAAGCGAGGACAAGATGCCGATGTCAGCCATTTCCGGTTCTGCGGGATTGCCGTCACAGTCGCAGTCTACGGAAAGCCGGTTCATCACGTTGACAAATGCAATCTTTTTACCGCCGTCCAGATAATCGCAGACGCCCTTTCCGGCTTCCGCCATGGATTCGGTAAATGCGGTCTGATTGCCGCCCCACATACTTGTCCGGCTCTTTCCGCCGGTGTGGATATAGCATTTGCCCTCCGAGGAGCCGAGTCCGATCGAGATATTCTTGATCGCGCCGCCGTAACCCGCCATGGCGTGTCCCTTGAAATGTGACAGGACAAGATAGCTGTCGTAATCGGCGAATGCCTTGCCGACATAATCCTGTTTCAGCACGCTCCCGCCCTGAATCGGAATGGACATGGAGCCGTTTTCATCTAGAATCTGCACATCAGCAATCTCGGTAAATCCATGGTCTTTGGCAACCTGATAATGCATCTGCGTTTCCGTGCGCTTGCCGCCATAAGCTGTGTTGCATTCTACGATCGTGCCGTTGACATGCTTTACGACGTCCTTGATGAGTGCCGGCCGCAGATAATTGCTGGCAGGCGGCTCGCCGGTCGAGAGTTTGACCGCCGTCTTTCCCTGCGGTTCCCATCCCATTGCGAGATAGGCGTTCATCAGTCCCTCCGGAGAGATGTCTTTCGTCATGAACACGACTGGCAGATCATCGCTGAGCGTATCGCCGAGGATCGAGCGCAGCATCAGTGTCAGGTCAGCGGTGTTCCATACGCTGTTGTCGTCAAGGTCATAGGGTTTTCCGGAGAGATCTGCCGCGGTCGGCTTGGTCAACAGGAAACTTTGCAGAAGCCGCACATCCTCAACAGAAAACTGCGAGCCGGATTTTTTGGCAGCGTCAGAAAGTGCGATCACGCTGACGCTGTGTGAGGCATACTGTTCTTTCTCGGATGTCTTTGTTTGCTGATACGGATTGGAGCAGCCGGTCAGCAGCAGTGCTGTCAGACAAAACGGGAGCAGAGCTTTGCGCATAGAATCATCTCCTTTTCGGCAGCGCATTTACAAAAAATCCGACGAATTCCAAACGGATCGCCGGATTGTCTTTCCCATGTTGCACAAAACACGCAGTTAGTTACTCATATTATAGCATACCGTATTTCCAATGTCAATAACAAATTGCAGCCGTGTCTTAACATTTTACATTTCGTGCTTTACATAATCTATGTTTTGACATACCCCTGATTCCGCAAAGTTCACGCTTGAAAAACATTCAATTTTAGGCTACATATAGCTAAGAATTAAACATTTTTGAAACCTAAGTTTTTTCACCCGATGGGTGAAGAAAATTCTAAGCCAAAATCAACTGATTTTTTGCTATAATTAGGCAAATATCGGTCATAACAGCAGATTGAGTTTTGCGGATTCAGGATACCGTAAATACATTTTTTTGTGCAGGCTTGATCACAATACATTATTTTGCAATTTGATTACAGCACCAAACTGTTGATTGAGCCAATACATAAATACAGGTTTTCGACAAAATAAGGAATCTGTATCATTGCGGTTAATCGGCATTTTGTTTTTTCTCTGCACATTAAGCTCTTTTCGACTATCGACCTGGCCGACGTGTTCCTTGACAGCAACGAAATGCGGGGCATTCAGCCTGTCGAAAAAGTGTTTTTTAGGGGACGTCCTCTATCGCAGGGCGTCCCCTCTTGGCGCTGTGCGGCAATTCACCCCTTGCGGAGCTCTTTTCATAATATCCCTCCCCAAGCATTGATCAATCTCTTTGCATTCCCCCTGAAAGTTGTACGGTGCTTTTTTCTTCATTATAGCATAGGGAGATACAGAACACAATAGGGAATGAATCTATCACACAAAAAAAGAGGCGTAAACCGCTAACATATCAGAGTAACAGGCTCACCTCGCGGTGAGCCTGATGCTTTACTATGGGACGTTGCTTATTTGACGCATACGAAAACTGCACACGAAATCGCACACGCCTCGGAAACAGCATGTCAGAAAGTACGAATCTACGATGCTTTTGCATTGCACTAGAGAGTTTCCGAATCGCTCTCTTTTCTGAAATTTTTATCCGGAACAATCAGCTTCTAGAATAGTCATATTTCCCTGTTCCCGAACATACACCTTTACTAAAAGCAACTCAGAGGTGATATGTATGAAACCGGAAATCAGAAAGATCGTGACAGGAAGTGCATTATTCTTCGGGATCCTCGCTGTCAGCGCGGCAGGGATGCAGCTCACAGCATTGCGCAATGCGCAGAATGCACCGGATGCCGTGACTGTATCTGCCGCGCAGTCCCCTGTTATCGTCCTCGATGCCGGACACGGGAAATCACACTAACCAGAGTTCTAAATCGCACGAAAATACGTTATTATATTAATTTTACGTCCCCCAAAAATACGCAGCGCCCCGCGGGGCGCTG
>CAMHUJ010000072.1 GCA_946188175.1 uncultured Ruminococcus sp. | reverse complement strand
CTTTATATCTGAAAACGCAAAGCGCTTACAGCTGAAAGTCAAAGCTGTAAGCGCTTTTTATGCGGTATCAGATCTCCGTGACGAAGGGCGTCAGCAGAATGATGATCATGCAGACCGGACAGACATACCGCAGCATGACCGAAAGCAGCATCCGTGCGCGGAATGACTTCTGGCTTACGAGTACCTCATCCTCGACGTATTTCGGCTTTACGACCCAGCCGATCAGAATGCAGGTCAGCAGCGCGACAACCGGCATCATAATGTTATTGCTGATGAAATCGAAGAAATCGAGGAACTGCATGCCGATCACCTTGACACTGCTCCATGCGCTGTATCCCAGTACGGAGAGCATGCCGAGCAGCAGGCAGCAGAGCACAGTGATGATGCAGGCAGGGATGCGCTTCAAGCCGAATTTCTCCATGATGATCGAGACAACGGTTTCCATGAGCGAAATCGACGAGGTCATGGCGGCGAGTGCGACCAGCACGAAGAATACCGCGCCGACGACCTGTCCGCCTGTCATCGAATCAAACACATTCGGCAGCGTAATGAACATCAGGCTCGGACCTGCATTCAGCGCGCTTGCGTCGCCGCCGGAGAAAACGAATACCGCCGGAACGATGATCAGTCCGGCAAGGATCGCAATGCCGGTATCGAAAATCTCGATCTGCCGCACCGACTGCTCCAGCGAATCCTCCTTGCGCATATAGGAGCCGTAGGTCACCATAATGCCCATGGCAAGCGACATCGAATAGAACAGCTGCCCCATTGCCGCGGCAACGGTTTTCAGCAGCTTCTCGGCGGTAAAGCCCTCGAGATTCGGCAGCAGATAGTATCTGACGCCTGCTGCGGCGCCGTCGAGCGTCAGGGTATAGACCGCGATGCCGATTGTCAGCACGACCAGCACCGGCATCATGAATTTGCTGATGCGCTCGATGCCCTTCTGCACACCGAGCATGACGACTATTGCCGTCACTGCCAGAAAAATCAGGAAACAGACCGTCGGCTGACCGGCGCTCCCGATGAAGTTTGAAAAGAATGTACCGTCGCCGCCTGCCGTGCTGCCCTGCCCCGTGACAAAGGTTATCAGGTATTTCAGCACCCAGCCGCCGATCACGCAGTAATACGGCGTGATGATGACCGGTACAAATGCTGCAAGCCAGCAGAGCGGTGAGAATTTTCTGCTGATATCGGAATATGCACCGATGACGCTCTTGCCGGTCCTTCTGCCGATTGCGATTTCCGTGATCATCAGCGAGAAGCCGAAGGTCACGGCGAGAATCAGATAGATCAGCAGGAAAATGCCGCCGCCGTATTTGGCTGCCAGATAGGGAAAGCGCCAGATGTTGCCCAGTCCGACTGCGGAGCCTGCGGCTGCAAGGATGAAGCCCAGCTTTGAGCCGAATCCGGATTTTTTCGCTGTTTCTTGATTCGTTTCCATGATTACCCGTCCTGTTCCGTTGATTTTTGAGAGCGCCGCTATCAGACGCATACTCTTATATCATATCCGATTTTTCCGGTTTCGTCAAGTGAAAACTGAAAATTTCACGCAGCAGCATTCCGGACTTTATACAGTATCTCCGTTGGATTTATAATGAGGCTTTCGCACGCTTCGCTATGAGTTTGCAGGCAAACGCACGCAAACTCCGCCAAAGGTACTATGATAAATCCGGAATGCCGGTGCTGTGAAGGTATCTTTTGAAAGGAAGTATATATTATGATCGTCGTACTGAAACAGAATCCGAATCAGGCACAGCTTGAAAGCCTGATCGCATGGCTCGAGGAGAAGCAGATCAGCGTCAACAAGAGCGTCGGTACATCCCACACGATTCTCGGTCTCGTGGGCGATACCGCCGCGATCGACCCCGACCTGATCTCCGCGCTCGAAATCGTTGAGGATGTCAAGCGCGTGCAGGAGCCCTATAAACATGCAAACAAAAAGTTTCATCCGGAGCCGACGGTCATCCGTGTCCGCGATACGCAGATCGGCGGCGGTACGCTGACACTCATGGCAGGCCCTTGCTCGGTCGAGAGCGAGGAGCAGATCGTCGGTATTGCAAAGCAGGTCAAGGCAAGCGGCGCAACCGTGCTCCGCGGCGGTGCATTCAAGCCGCGCACTTCGCCCTATTCGTTTCAGGGTATGGGGCTCGAGGGGCTGGAGCTGCTGAAAGTCGCGCGCGAGGAGACCGGTCTGCCGATTGTTACCGAGATCATGGATATTGAGCATCTGCCTGCATTCAAGGATGTCGATATCATTCAGGTCGGTGCGCGCAATATGCAGAATTTCTCGCTGCTCAAGGAGCTCGGTCATCAGGAGAAGCCGGTGCTTCTGAAGCGCGGTCTCTCCGCAACCTATGAGGAATGGCTCATGAGCGCCGAATACATCATGTCCGGCGGCAATCACAATGTCATTCTCTGCGAGCGCGGCATCCGTACCTTCGAGACCTATACGCGCAATATTCTCGATATCGGTGCGGTGACGGTGCTGCGGCATCTGACGCATCTGCCGATTATCGTCGATCCGTCCCATGCCTGCGGAAAGGCTTGGATGGTCCCGAAGATCGCACCGGCAGCCGTTGCGGCAGGCGCAGACGGTCTGATCATTGAGGTGCATAACGATCCGGAACACGCGGTCTGCGACGGTCCGCAGTCGATCAAGCCGGAGGCGTTCGATACGCTTGCAAAGAAGCTGCACGCGCTGCATGACTTCATGCAGTAAGGAGGATCATATGGGTGAACTGCAAATCCGGCATAACGAGCTGACCGCGGCGGAATTCTGCGCGCTCTGGAAGGCGGTCTGGGACGGCTGTCCGGCAAAGGAACAGGTCGATCTGGCACTGCGCAACTCCGTATTCCGCGTCGGTATCTATGACGGCGAAAGCATTGTCGGTATGGCGCGCATGATCGGTGATCTCGGGCTCTGCTACTATATAAAAGATGTGATCGTGCTGCCGGATTATCAGCGGCGCGGCGTCGGTACGATGCTGATGAATGAACTGCTCGGCTTTGTCCGCGCACACGGCGTACCGGATACGGAGATTTTCGTCGAGCTCTGCGCGATGCCCGATAAGATTCCGTTCTATGAGACCTTCGGATTCCGTGCGAATGAGGCACAGCGGCTCCGGCTCATGTGCGAAACGGAATGAAAGCTGCTATGACAAATCAGCAGATACTGGATATTGCGATGCGGCAGTCTGCGGTTGATCTCGGATGCGATCCGGCGGATTTCAGAAAGAATCAGCCGGTTGTCGTGCAGTCTGGCATTTCGCCGGATGCGCGGAAGTATCTCAAACAGCCCTATGCGGCGTATTTTGTCAGCTACGGGAGCAATATTGTTGCATCGGCGGATGCGCGCCTGACGGATGCCGTCAGGGCATATCTGGAAAAATATCCGCTGATCCACAGCTTTGAACCGCCGCATCTGCATGTGCTGCATGAAGCATTAAAGCCCTTCGGATACGGCGTCGGCACGACATCGGAATACTGGCTGCCGGATGTAAACAGTCTGCGCCCGCTCCCCTGCGAATATGAACTGCGCATTCTCACGCAGGCGGATTTTGCATCGCTTTATCTGCCGGAGTGGTCGAATGCGCTCTGCGAAAAGCGCGCAGAACTGGATGTTCTCGGCGTCGGGGCATATGATAAGGGAAAGCTGGTCGGGCTTGCGGGCTGCTCGGCGGATTGCGATTGGATGTGGCAGATCGGCATAGATGTGCTGCCGGAATACCGCAGAAAAGGGATTGCAGCAGCGCTGACAAGCCGCCTTGCGATTGAAATACTGCAACGGGATAAGGTGCCGTTTTACTGCTGCGCATGGTGCAATCTGGCATCGGCACGGAACGCGGTAAAATCCGGATTTCGTCCCGCGTGGACGGAAATGGACGTCCGCAGCTTGGAGAATATTGCTGCGATGAACGGATAACAGATGTATCGCTTTGGGAGGACATAACATGAATATTGCAATTATCGGTCTGGGACTGATCGGCGGTTCCTATGCAAAAGCCACGAAATCACGTACTTTGCACACGGTCTACGGCTATGACCTCGATCAGGAGGTCATGATGTTCGCACGCATGACCGGCGCAATGGACAAGGCGCTGACGGATGAACTGCTCCGCGAATGTGACCTTGTGATTACCGCACTGCGTCCGGCGGCGGCGATTCAGTGGACGAAGGAGCACGCCGCGATTCTCGGCGAAGCAAAATGCGTGCTCGTCGATATCTGCGGTGTCAAGCGTGCGGTCGTCGGCGAAATGGCAGCACTTGCCGCGGAAAACGGTTACCGCTACATCGGCGGGCACCCGATGGCAGGCAAGGAGACCGGCGGATTTGTCAATGCGACGGAATCGCTCTTTGAGGGCGCTTCGATGATCCTGACGCCGGATTCCGCGACCGATCTGCCGACGCTCGAAATGCTCAAAAACTACTTCACCGATATCGGCTTTGCGCATCTGACCTTCTCGAATCCCGATGAGCATGACCGCATCATCGCCTATACCTCGCAGCTTGCGCATATTGTCTCGGGCGCATATGTCAAGTCGCCGACCGCACAGAAGCGCCGCGGATTCTCTGCAGGCAGCTTCCGCGATCTGACGCGGGTTGCGCGTCTCGATGAAAAAATGTGGACGGAGCTAATGCTCGATAACCGCGAATATCTTGCGGATGAGCTGCGCATTCTGATCGACAATCTCAAGCCGTATCTCGAAGCACTTGAAAACAATGACGCCGAAGCACTCTGCGAATGCCTGAAAGAAGGCAGAATCGCAAAGGCATCGGCAGGAGGAAACTAAATGCATAAAGGACTCAAAATTTTTCTTGGAATTCTCGGCGGACTGGCTGCGGCAGTTCTGCTCACATGGCTGATTGCGCCGGGTCTGCCGGTCCGCATCTTCACAAATAAGATGTTCAGCTATCAGAATACCGTGCTGGGCGATTATCCCTACGCGGAGCTCGGTACACCTTCGGATTATAAACCGGTCACAGAGCTCGGACTACAGCTCATGCTGCCGCAGAGCGCGGAAAAGCTCGATAAGGCTACCTCGCTGAAAATCTATTCCAATAAAGATACCAAACCGGAAGGCGAGGAGACGCTGGCGGTTGCATTTCTCGATCATTCTGCGACAGAGGATATGGAGCTGATCGGTGAAAAAGGCTTTACGCAGGAGGAATTTGACCGCGGGATCCGCGGCATCCGCAGAAAAAAACCGGAAAACAATTACGAAAGCTGGGATATGCTTTACAACATTACGCCGTCGGAATACAATATCCATAAGCACGGCACATGGAAGTTTTATTTTCAGCTGATGCGGATGAAAGATGAGCTGTATCCCGCCGTCGGACAGGTCGGCTATCATTTTGAAAATGAAACCGCAAAGGGTTTCGTATTTGAGTACGGAAAGCCGGGCGCGGACAGCAGTAATTATGCGCTGCTGATTGAACTGTACGGAACGGATGATCCCGACTGCTGCCACGGCGCACTGATCAAGTCCAAGGATTATGATATGCTCAAAAAAATCGCAAATTCCGCACGGGTTGTGCCGGATTAAGGAGAAAACGGGATGAACACACAAATACTGACGACGCCCTCGGGCGAGACCTATCCGATCAAAACCGGCAGCGGTCTGCTGCAAAATATCGGAAAAGAGCTTGCGGCGATCACGAAGCCCTGCCGCGTCATGATTGTCAGCGACAGCAATGTTGCACCGCTTTATCTGCTGAAAGTGAATAAATCGCTCGCAGAAGCTGGATTTTTCGTCCAGACGCATGTTGTACCGGCAGGCGAGGAAAGCAAATCCGTCGCGGTGCTCGGCACGCTGCTGGAAGCCTTCGCAGAAGCGCATCTGACGCGCACTGATCTCGCGTTCGCGCTCGGCGGCGGTGTGATCGGCGACTTGACCGGCTTTGCGGCGGGCTGCTATCTGCGCGGCATCCGCTTCGTCCAGATGCCGACGACGCTGCTTGCCGCAGTTGACGCATCCGTCGGCGGAAAGACAGCGGTCAACCTCGCACACGGCAAGAATCTCGCCGGACTGTTTCATCAGCCGATTGGAGTATATTGCGATGTGGATGCGCTGCAAACGCTGCCGGAGCATGAGATTGCAGACGGTGCCGCGGAAGCAATCAAGCACGGCATTCTCTATGATCCGGAGCTGTTTGCGATTTATGAAAGTGGCAATCCTGCCGAAAAATACGAGGAGATTATCGTCCGCTCGGTGATCTATAAATCAAAGATCGTTATGGAGGACCCGAACGAAAAGGGCGTCCGGAAGATGCTGAATCTCGGTCATACACCGGCGCATGCAATCGAACGCCTGAGCAATTTTGCAATTTCGCACGGGCATGCCGTTGCAATCGGACTGGCGGTCATTGCACGCGCTGCCGTTCACAGAGGTATCCTCGATTCGGACGAATCTGCGAGAATTATCAATACGCTCAAACGCAGCGGACTGCCCGTTCTCTGCCCGTATTCGGCAGCGGATATGGCAACGGTTGCAGCGCTTGACAAGAAGGCGGCAGCCTCGGATATCACGGTGATTCTGCCGGAGAAAATCGGACAGTGCCGCATGGAGAAAATGCCGTTGGCAGAGCTGGAATCGCTCTTTGCAGCCGGTCTGGAGGGGCAGGCATGAACATCACCTGTTATCCTGCAACGCTTTCGGGAACGGTCGCGGCGATTCCGTCAAAATCGGATGTTCACCGCAAGCTGATCTATGCGGCACTCTCACAAAACGGCGGAACGCTGCCGCTGTATACGCCGTATTGTGACGATATTGCGGCGACGGTGCGCTGCCTGACAGCGCTCGGCGCAGCCTTTACGGAAACAGCAAACGGTATGCAGATCACGCCGGTCGTCAGACAGCCGGAAGCTCTGCTCGACTGCGGCGAAAGCGGTTCGACACTGCGGTTTCTGCTGCCGGTTGCGATGTGCGTGTGCAATCGGATCCATGTGACCGGTTCGGGGAGACTGCCGGAGCGTCCGATCAGTACGCTGACCGATGCGATGTCCGCGCACGGCGTACAGTTTCATCCGACGACGCTTCCGCTGACGGCGGAGGGCATGCTGACCGGCGGAATCTATGAAATCGCAGGAAACATCAGCTCGCAGTTCCTGAGCGGTCTGCTGATGGCGCTGCCGCTCTGCGAATCCGACAGCGAAATCCGTCTGACAACGCCGCTGCAATCCTCTGCCTATGTCGATATGACGCTCGATACACTGCGCATGTTCGGGGCGGAGATTCAGGTCAAAACAGAATCCGGTCTGCTGCGGTATGATATCAAAGGCAAGCAGATGCTTCGCTTTCCGGATGATATCCAGGTGGACGGCGACTGGTCGAATGCGGCATTCTGGCTGACTGCCGGTGCGGTACAGGAGACAGGTGCGGTCGGTGTATCGGGTCTGTTTGCCGACTCGAATCAGGGTGACAGGGAGATCACTGCGATTCTGGAACGCGCCGGCGCAAAGATTTCCCATACCGGAGACAAAACGATTGTTTCATGTGGAACAATGTCGGAATTCGACGCAAATATGGAGAAAATCCCCG
>CAMHUJ010000071.1 GCA_946188175.1 uncultured Ruminococcus sp. | reverse complement strand
GCTGACGCAGGGCAGACAGTGGTGGGTATATCTGCTGCTGGCGGGTTTGCTGCTGATCGTGGTCGCGGCCGCGAACGAAACGCTCAAGCAGAAGGGTGATTCCCTGAAAACGAAAGCCGGCCGTCTCTGGGACGACTGGGAATGGTAAGCGGGGCAGCCCCCCCGCAGGCTCCGCGCCATTGACAGCTTTTTGCAGAATCCCCGAAAAAACTTGCCGCGATTTGTTCAGTATTGACACTTGATTTTCCCCCGAAAATATGATATAATAAATTCTGCGTTTAATCCATAGCACTACTGTCCGAACAGTATCCGGATGGGCTGTTATGTCAGATTTTACTCTACCAAATCTTTGAAAGAGGTGAAAACCATGGCAAGAGAAGGCATCCATCCGAACTGCGAAAAGACCACTATCACCTGCCACTGCGGCAATGTGATCGAGGTTCTTTCCACGAAGAAGGACATCAAGGTTGAAATCTGCTCCAAGTGCCACCCGTTTTTCACGGGCAAGCAGAAGCTGGTCGATACCGGCGGACGTGTCGAGCGCTTCAACAAGCGTTTCAACAGAGGCTGATGCTTCACGCAAAGGCAGTCGGGGTTCCGGCTGCCTTTTTTTGTCGTATTCCGGCGGCTTGCCGCGGTGTTGTTCCGCAGTAAGCCGATAATTGACAGAATGATACCAAAATAGCGGAATCTTACTCTCAAAATTCGGTATTCTGCCCCTTTGCAAAACAGATAAAATATGCTATAATTACTGTGTGTGTGTGATTGACCGCGCATGCGGCGTTTTGGATTCGCCGCACAGATGAAAGGAATGAAGTACCATGCAATCCGATATGGCAAAAGAGAATGCACTGTACCGCCTCTGGTGTGAGAATGCAACAGAGGATCCGGACCTCGTCAAGGAGCTGAAAGAGATCAGCGGCGACGCGGAAGCAATCCGTGAGCGCTTCTATCAGGACCTCGCTTTCGGTACGGGCGGTCTCCGCGGCGTCCTCGGCGCCGGAACCGGCAGAATGAATATCTATACCGTGCGCCGTGCAACGCAGGGTCTTGCAAATTACGTGAAGGAATCCTTTGCGGAACCGAGTGTCGCAATTTCCTATGACAGCCGCAATAAGTCCGATACCTTCGCAAAGGCTGCGGCAGGCGTGCTTGCCGCAAACGGCATCAAGGTTCACATCTACAGCGAACTGATGCCGACCCCGATGCTTTCCTTCGCAGTGCGTGCATTAAACTGCTCGGCGGGCATCATGGTCACCGCAAGCCACAATCCGGCAAAATACAACGGCTATAAGGCATACGGCGCCGACGGCTGCCAGATCACGCTCGATGTCGCAAATACCGTCATCAGCAAGATCAATGCGCTGGATATGTTCAACGATGTCAAGTCCTGCGATTTTGAGGAAGCCGTCAAGCGCGGCATGATCTCCTATATCGGGCAGGATGTGATCGAGGATTTCTATAAAAATGTGCTCGCACAGGGCATCCATACTGACATCTGTGCAGAGAGCGGTCTGAAAATCGTTTATACGCCGCTCAACGGTACAGGCAATAAGCCGGTGCGCGAAATCCTCAAGCGAATCGGAATCAAAGATGTCACAATCGTCAAGGAGCAGGAGCTGCCGGACGGCAACTTCACAACCTGCCCCTATCCGAATCCGGAGATCCGCGAGGCGCTGGAATACGGTCTGCGTCTCTGCGATGCGGTCAAGCCGGACCTGCTGCTCGCAACCGATCCGGACTGCGACAGAGTCGGCATTGCCGTTCCGGACGGCAAGGGCGGTTATGCGCTGTTCTCCGGCAATGAGGTCGGTGCAATGCTTCTCGAGTATATCTGCGAGGAGCGCACAAAGCTCGGTACGATGCCGAAGAATCCGATTGCCGTCAAGACGATCGTGACGACGGATATCGTCAAGAAGATCGCAGAAGCATTCGGCGTACAGATCATTGACGTTCTGACCGGCTTCAAGTTTATCGGCGAGCAGATCGGCATGCTCGAGGAAAAGGGCGAGGAGAACCGCTATCTCTTCGGCTTTGAGGAGAGCTACGGCTATCTGGCGGGTACCTATGTCCGCGATAAGGATGCGGTCGTCGCGTCCATGCTGATCGTGGAAATGGCTGCATTCTACCGCACACAGGGCATCAGCATGATGCAGGCGCGCGAGAATCTTTATAAGAAGTACGGCGTATTCAAGCACAGCCAGGAGAGCTTCGCGTTTGAAGGCGTCAGCGGCATGCACAAGATGCAGGAGATCATGCGGTCTCTGCGGACGGAGGCGCCCAAGTCGTTCGGCGGACTGCCTGTGATCGGCACGGCGGATTATCTGGAGGGCACGATCTGCGATATGCAGAGCGGCGAAACCAAGCCGACCGGCCTGCCGAAATCCGATGTGGTCTCGTTCTTCCTGCCGGAGCACGCGAGCGTCATCGTGCGCCCGTCCGGTACAGAGCCGAAGATCAAGGCGTATTACACAACCGCCTGCAAGACCATGGCAGAGGCGGAAGCACTCGAGGCAAAGCTCAGAGCAGATGCACGCAAGCTGCTGCTCGGCGAATAAGCAGTATATCAGCCGCGGATTCGGGAACGGAATCCGCGGCTTTTTATTTTGGATTCGTCCGCGCAATGCGGGACACAACAGCTTCTCTCTCCGCGCATCTGACGTTCTCCTTCCTCCCTCCTGCTTCCTCCTTTTTCAATAAACTCCTCGTTTATTCGCGCCCTTTGCAGATTCTCACCTTGCATTTTCAGAGATAATATGCTACAATAAAACGGAAAGGAAGCGTATCTATGATTAAAAATGTGATTTTTGATATCGGCAGAGTGATGATCGAATTCGACTGGGAACAGTATCTTGCCGGACTGTTCGATGCGGAGACGGCAAAGATTGTCTCGGATGCGATGTGGGGGACGCCTGCGTGGAACGAGCTCGACCGCAATGTGCTGCCGATGCATGAGGTCATTGACCTGTTTATTGCCAATGCGCCGGATTATGCTGTGCAGATTCGTGAAGCGATGCAAAAGCTCGGCGGCTGTCCGCGCATGATGCCCTATGCGATTCCGTGGGTCGAGGAGCTCAAAGCGCTCGGTTACCGCGTTTACTATCTCTCGAATTATTTTGAATATCTGATGCAGGAGCGTCCGGATGTGCTGGAATTCACAAAGCATATGGACGGCGGCGTGTTTTCGTGGCAGGAGCGCATCATCAAGCCGGATCCGGAGATTTATCGGCGGCTGATGCAGCGCTATGATCTGAAACCGGAGGAATGTGTCTTTATCGACGACAGTCCGAAGAATATCGAAGCGGCAAATGCGCTCGGCATCCATGCGTTCCTGTTTGAATCCTATGAGAAGCAGCATCCGCAGATCATGAAGCATTTGGCGGAATACACAAAATAATTATTCGCGGATTGTGCAGACCGCCGAAATTCTCTCCGGAATAAGGAATTTTTGCCGCTGAGGCGTAACCTTTTCAGAGAGGAGGCGGTCTTATGAAACAGGAGCCCGTCAAGAAAATGAAGCTGCCGGGATATGCCGCCCTTGCTGCGGCACTGACTGTGTCCGCCGGAATCATGACAGCATGCGGCAATCATTCGCTGCATATCGACGGCACTGCACCCAATACGGATGTTGATTCCGGATATACGGAGCCTGTTATCGGCGGCGAGGTTGCTGTTGAGCCTGAGCCGACAGATACAACCGGAACGCAAACGGATACAACCGATACACAGACAGAAACGACCGCTGATGAAATGCAGCAGACGATGAAAATTCTGTCGCAGGAGGAAATGCAGGCGTGGTGGGATGAAAATGAGCCTGAGCCGCATCTCATGGGAAAGGTTGCGCCGATGCGTTCGGTGTATCAGATGAATACGCAGACAACCGCGCCGGAGCCGGCAGAAACGGAATCTGACGCACGGAATATCACGCAAGCTGAGACTGAAACAAAGGAGACAATATCATGAAACTGGAACCTGTCAAGAAAACCAAACTGCCGAAATATGCAGCAGCATTTGTTACGGCGGCTGCATCTGCTGCGCTGCTGTCCGGCTGCGGACTGATTGACTCGGTGTTTGAGGATATACGGAGGTCTGCTTCGGGCGGTATTTTCCCGACCGTGACCGAAGAATTCTATCGGAATGAATCGTCACAGAACGGGACGGACGCTGCGCAGACAGAAAACGGTACAAATGCTTCTTCGGAGGAGGTGCTGCAATGAAACTGGAAGCAATCAGGAAGATGAAGCTGCCGAAATATGCGGCGGCGCTGGCTGCACTGACCGTATCTGCCGCGATGCTGACCGGCTGCGGTGAGACGGAGCCTGATCTGGCGGGCGTCGCACAGCCCCTGACCGAGGAATCCATGCAGTGCGAAATCACTGAAACAACTGCCGATGCGATTGGGGAGATGACACAGTCATGAAGCTGGAACCGATCAGGCAGGCGAAACTGCCGAAATATGCGGCGGCACTCGGCATTTTAGCCGGTGCGGCACTGCTGACCGGCTGCGGACCGCGGATCGACGGCGACGTCGCAAATCCGCAGGTCGATTCGCAGGAGATTCTGGAGCTTGCCGGTGAGGAAACAATCGCGCCGGACTGGACAGAGCCTTGCGGAACAACGACCGGTACTGCACCGGAGGAAACCTGTACGACAGCATGTCCGCTCAGTGTCGAAGGGACGACGGATGTGCCGGATGATGCCGCAGAGCCGCTGATGCTTGAGGGCGATGTGGCATGGATACCGGATTATCAGACTGCGGTCGATGCGATCAATACTGCCTGCGCGGAGGATGCCGGCGCCTATGAAGTCGCCTTTGCTGAATCGGGATATGCCTTGCAGCGCGATGAGAGCAGCTTTTCGCATTACGGGACCCGCTTTACCGCGGTATTGCGGCATCCGGAAAGCGGTACGCGCATCGCGTTCTTTGACGGCGCGGCAGAGGATCAGGGCAAATCCATGCGCGAATGGATGCAGGGCGTCTGCACCGCATCCTATGACTGGGGCTGTGTGCTCGAATATCCTGCGGATGCAAACGGCCTGCAGCGGATCATCTTCATTGACAGGAGCAGAGAAACTGACAGCATCGCCGCGGACGCGGAACAAATTTATAAGGACGTGATCGAATGAATCTTACTTTGCATCTGACCGAAAACTGTAATATGAACTGTGCCTACTGTGTACGCGAAAAGCAGCCGCTCCGCATGTCGGAGGCGGTTGTCGATGCGGCAGTCGATCTTGCATTTTCCAGCGGCAAAAACGCCGGCCTCTGCTTCTTCGGCGGTGAGCCGCTGCTGGAATCCGGACTGATCTACCGCGCGATCCGGCGCTGCATGATGAAAACGATCGAGACCGGCAAGCCTGCATACTATAAAATGACAACGAACGGCACGCTGCTGACCGAGCGCTTTCTCGAAAACGCGCATGCCGTGCGTATGGGCATCGGGCTCTCCTTTGAGGGGCTTGCGCAGGATACCTGCCGCCGCTTCAAGGACGGTGCCCCGAGCTTTGACGTCGTCGAGGAGAAGGCAAAGCTGCTGCTGCAATACATGCCGGATGCCTATGCGATGATGACGATTGCGCCGCAGGCTGTGCCGCAGTATGCCGAATCGGTGAAGTATCTGCGCGGGCTCGGCTTCAAGCGCATTACATCGACAATCGCCTACGGAAAAAAGGTGCACTGGACAGACGATGATCTCGTGCTGCTGAAAGAGCAGATGGAGGAGATCGCGGCATTTTTTGAGGCGGAGTTTCTGAAGGGCGATCCGTTTTTCTTCTCGCCGCTCGATGCAAAAATCCGTGATTTTATCCGCGGCTTCAATCCGTCGGAGCGCTGTCATCTCGGGTTCCGGCAGATGCCGGTCGCGCCGGACGGCTCACTCTATGCCTGTACGCAGTTCATCGGGGATGCGGATTATAAGCTCGGCGATGTTTTTCACGGGGTGGACAGGGAACGGCAGAAGTTGCTTGCATCCCGCGCCGCAACGCCGGAATCCTGCAAGGAATGTGCGCTGCGGACGCGCTGTACAAATTCCTGCGGCTGCACGAACCGGCTCGAGACCGGAAACGAGAATACGGTCTCGCCGCTGCAATGCAGCTATGAGCGCATGACAATCGCGCTCGCGGATGCGGTCGCCGACCGGCTTTATGCCGCAGATGAGGCTGCCTTCAAAAAACGCTTTGCCGCGGATGTGCCGGAGAAGGAAAAACTGTAAAGATGCAGAGGACGGAGGACTGAAAACGCAGTCCTTCGCCCTTGAATTTTATACATACGGCGCAGGTGGATGCAATAAAAAACAAAATAGGTTTTTGTCCGTCCGCGGCATTTGTACGCAGTGCGCATTTTGCGGCGGAAATCTTGCTTTTCTGACAGATTTATGATATGATATAAAAGCGGCATTGCCGTCTGTATTTTTCGCATCATGCAGCATCCTGCATGATAAATATAAGGAAAATGCAGTATACTATTTCTGTTCATGAAGGAAAGGAAGCGTTCAACAGTGTCACACAAAAACAGCGCCGCAGCATTGCTTGCGGCTGTCCTGCTTGCAGCAGTTCTGAGCGGCTGCTCCAGCGACCGCACGGAGGGCGGTGCATCGTCTTCTGCGGAGGTCAGCTCCTCTGCGGAGACCGAAGCGGCGGAAACCGAGATCGGAACCGAAACAACTGCGGAGGTTACGACAACCGTCACGGAGACGGAAGTGATCGAGACCGAAACGACTGCTGCACCGGAGCGTGCGCCGGAGGCAAGCAATATCACGCTGACACATATTACAGAGGGCGGCGAGGGACTCGGCGCGTTCAATGAATTCAGCGGCAATATCCGCGGCGAGGTCATGCAGCAGGGTTCTGAATACAAGGGCTGGAAGCTCGATTCCGTTTCCGGTCATGCAGAGCCGGACGATACCATTGACAAGGCGGCTGCAACCTTTACCTACGGCAGCGGCGAGGGCTTCTCCGTCAACGGTACGGTCGAGGTGCTGCCCGCGGACGATCCGGATTATCCAAACAAGATGTATTTCCATTCGGATGATGTCGATGCGTTCCCGCGGTATATGTATGACAACCGCGGCGATGCACACAGAGCGAAGTATATCATCGAAAATTCGAGCGATGTCTATATACTGCTGGATAAGGACAATCCGCCGCAGGAAACTTCATTTGCGGTTTCCGTGACGGTCGATTCCGTGACAGTCCGCTATTCTGCGGACGGCCATGCCTATGATACGATCCATGTCAAGGCGGCGTCGAACCGGTAAGCACGGCGGAATACAGGGATAAGACCGGTGCGAAAGCCGGTACAGAAACATAAAAAGGGGTTATTATAAGATGAGTTGGATGAAACGAACTGCGGCGCTGATGACTGCTGCTGCGACGCTGCTCCTTGCGGGCTGCGCTGCGGGCGGCTCCGGCAGGCTGCCGGAAACGAGCATTCCGGATTATACGGTTCCGGCAAATGTCCTCGGAGAGGCGAGCGAGCTGGTGCCGGATGTGCAGGTTGACAAATATCATGTGCCGGAGAGTGAGGGTATGGATTTCATCAAAGAGCTGCATCTGGGCTGGAATCTCGGCAATACGTTTGATGCAAGCGATGCCGGACATCTTTCCGCCGAGCAGGAAATGGATTACGAAAAAGCCTGGTGCGGAACGATTACC
>CAMHUJ010000070.1 GCA_946188175.1 uncultured Ruminococcus sp. | reverse complement strand
CGGCCCCATTGGAGAAGTAATCTCCGCGCGGAATTTTTCGAGCGCCTTTTTGCGGTCACGCAGCGTTTTTTCGCCGGCTTCCGCCCAGAGCTCCAGCCCGAAGCCGCTGTCGATCATTTGCAGCGCGCGCTGCTTTACGGCATCCGTAAGGATGCCCTTTTTCCACATGAAATCCGCAAGGGAATAGACATAGGCGCACCATTCCTCCGGATCGCTTTCATCGAACATGCCCCTGACATAGGCTTCGATCCGTTCCAGTGCCTCTGCCTGCGGATAACGGAAAAATGCACAGGTATATTCGCTCTTTAAGTCAGCGGCAGTATCATTGCCGGTGACGCTTGTGCTCCATGCGCCCATTCCGTCCTCCTCAGGTCAGCTGCTCCGCGTCATAGAACACGCGGTATTTCTTCTGATTATGCGTATAGGCACTGATCACCAGTCCGATGCAGAGATACATCGAGAGCATCGCCGTTCCGCCCGCACTGAAAAACGGCAGCGGAATACCGATAACCGGCAGCACCTTGAGCACCATGCCGAGATTCATCAGATCATGCGTAAACAGAATCGCAAAGACACCCATGCAGAGCGTCTTGCCCATGGTATCCTTCGCGGCACGGCTGTCCCGGAAAACCCGCAGACAGACCGCCGCCAGAATCACAATTACGGCAATCGCACCGACAAATCCGAATGCCTCGCCGATAAATGCGAAGATGAAGTCATTGTGCATTTCCGGCACAGAGGTATAGGTTCCGCCGCTGAGTCCCTGCCCGAACAGTCCGCCGGAGCGGATTGCTTTCAGTCCGAGATTCTGCTGATATTCCAGACCGAGCGAATCGGTGCCCGGATGCAGCAGCACGCGGATTCTGTTCCGGTGCACATCGCCGAACACATATGTCCAGACGAACCAGAATACAAGCGGCATCAGCGCGGCACCGCCGAGCAGATACCAGAACGAAAGCCCTGCCGTAAACAGCATAAATACGGTCATTGCGGCAAAGACAATCGCCGTACCGTAGTCGCCCTGCACCGCAACAATGCCTGCCGGTACCGCCGCATGCAGCAGCAGCAGGAACAGATGCAGCGGCTGATTGAGCTTGTCCGTGACCTTGGAAATGTGGAAGGCATAGGTCAGCAGAAATACAAGCTTCAGGATTTCCGAGGGCTGAATCTGCACAAAGCCTAAGTCGATCCATGCACGGTCGTCCGCACCCTCACGCCCGTAGCCGAGCGAGGTGAAGGTCAGCGCGACAAGCCCCAGCGCAATCGGCGCATAGAGGAACCAGAACCGTGCCAGCTTGTGATAGTCGATTGCGGAGACGACGATGCAGCCTGCAAACCCGAGCCCGAGCGAAATCAGCTGCACGATCCAGTCGTTGGAATCGACCTCCGATGAAATATTTTCATTCCAGAGGGCGCGCAGCAGCAGCACGCTTGCCCCCGAGCAGACCGTCACGAGTACAAGCAGCACCCAGTCGATCCTCTGCCAGAATCCGCTGCGCGCGGAATCCGAAGAAAGTGTACGTTTCAATTTGTTCTCTCCTGTTTCTCTTTAGCGGTATCTTCGATGATTGATATAGAGGCTCCGCCTCAAACTCCGCCAAAGGGACATTACCCCTTTGGAATCCCGTTATGGAAATGATTGTATCACATGATCGGCAGAAGGGCAGATCAGCGGCTGTCGGTACTGCCGGTCTGCCAGTATTTGCGGTCGAGCGTGCGGTACTGCACGGCTTCGGCGATATGTACCGCATCAATGACCTCGCTGCCTGCCATATCAGCCGCGGTGCGCGCGACCTTGAGCAGCCGGTCATAGGCTCTTGCCGAGAGTCCCATTTTCTCGAATACCGCCTTGAGCCGCGCCTTTGCGCTGTCCGTCATCGGACAGAAGGCAGCGAGCTTATCCGGCGTAATGCGCGCATTGCAGGTGATCTTTGTTCCCGCAAAGCGCTGATTCTGAATCTCTCTTGCGGCAACCACGCGCTTTCTGATCTCGGCGCTCGATTCCTCCGGCTTCTGCGAGGAGAGATCGTCAAAGGTGACCGGCGCTGCCTCGATATGCAGGTCAAAGCGGTCAAGCAGCGGACCGGAAATGCGGTTGAGATACTGCGCTGCGGCACGCTGTCCGCAGGTGCAGGGGCGTGTCGGATGCCCCAGATAGCCGCAGGGGCAGGGATTCATCGCCGCGATCAGCATGATCGAACAGGGATAGCGGATCGTGCCCGCGGCGCGGGAGATCGTGACCTCTCTGTCTTCCAGCGGCTGCCGCAGAATTTCCAGTGTCCGGCGGTCAAATTCCGCCAGCTCATCGAGAAAAAGCAGTCCGTTGTGTGCAAGCGAGATCTCGCCCGGATGCGGCACGGTGCCGCCGCCCGCAAGTCCTGCCGAGGAGATCGTATGGTGCGGCGAACGGAATGGTCTGACCGTCACGAGCGGATGCTCTGCATCGAGCAGTCCCGCAACGGAATGAATCATCGTCGTTTCAATGGATTCTGCAAAGGTCAGCGCAGGCAGAATCCCCGGCATGCGCTTGGCGAGCATACTCTTGCCGCTGCCCGGCGGTCCGATCAGCAGCGCATTGTGTCCGCCTGCGGCTGCAAGCTCGAGCGCATGCTTTGCGGCAGTCTGCCCGTGCACATCGGCAAAATCCGGAATCGGCGGCGCATCGACCTGCTCCAGCCCGATATGCTGCATCGGCTGCAAGCACGTTTCGCCCTCCAGATGCTCCAGCAGCGATTTTGCATCCGGTACGCCGTAAACGGTCATATCCTCGACGACGGCTGCCTCCTTGGCATTCGCAAGCGGCACATACATCGTTTTGATACCGCGCTGCCTGGCGGTCAGCGTCATCGGCAGAACGCCGTTGACCGGTCTGACATCGCCGTTCAATGAGACCTCGCCGATGATCGCGGCATCCTCCGGCACCTGTACTCTGCCGAGTGCCGCAAGAATCGCCATAAAAATCGCAAGATCGTGCATACTGCCGTTTTTGCGGCGGTCTGCCGGTGCGAGGTTAACAATACAGTTTGAGGTCGGGAACATGATGCCGCAGGTATAGAGCGCGGATTTGATGCGCTCACGGCTCTCCTGCACGGCGGCATCTGCAAGCCCGACAATCTCGAAGCGCGGCAAGCCCTTGCTCAGGTTGATCTCCACATCAACCGGAAATGCATTCAGCCCGAATAATCCCAGACTGCTTACCTTTGCAAACATTGCTTCACCGCCGTTTCATGATAATCTTATAAATCTGTATGGGACTGTGCGATCTGCGCAGGCGTAGTTTGCCGGATCGCCTGACAGCCCGAAAGCAGCAGAATCACCGCTGCCGCAATCATAATAACCGGATAATTCTCCGCAAACGCAGGACGAATGGTTCGCGGAAGGGGTAAGGATGAGCGCAGAGATACCGCACGGTCCTTCATCTGAACCATTGCAAATATCTGCGTGCAAAACAATCCCGCCAGCCCGATCACAGCCTGAAGCCGCCAGATCAAAAGCGGCTTGCGCTTTTCCGTCCGCCAGAACGGAAATGTCCGGCTCAGCAGCAGAAACCAGATCAGCGCAAACAGCAGCGGACTCAGCACTGCGCCCGCTGCAAAGCAGACCGGATGCACTTTGACCACTTCATACGTCAGCTTTCCGACCCGCGCAGCTTCAAAGGTCGAGAACATTCCGGTATACATCAGCATGGCAGAGAAATATCCGCACACCCATTGCAGAAGCCAGCATGCTGCCGTCAGCAGGATATTTTTCAGCGGCTGAAAGTCAGACCTGTTCATGCTTTTTCTTCCTTACTGTAAGGATGCAGTCCGTCAGCATCAGAATGACTGCATAGCCGACATATACAAAGGAAAAACCGATTGTCCATTCCGGATCCGGTGAATCGAAAAATGAAATTGTCATCATCATGCCGAGAAAGAACAGCAGAAAATGAATGAACAGCGCAAGCAATCCCAGCAGAATCCAAAGAACAATCCAGCCTTTTTTCAGCGGCAGCAGATTCAGCAGTGTTCTGCGCAGCATCAGCCGCCAGAACACGGTAAAGCAGACAATGCTCAGCACTGCGCCGAGCACATAAAACCGCAGATTGACATCCCAGTACCAGCCCATAAGAAAGCCGAGGCCTTCACGACTGTCCGTCTTCTCCGAGCCAAGAAATTGCAGCCAGAAGGCGAGAAACGCCCCTGCGCCGCTCAGCACCCAGCCGAGCAGTGCGATACCGAAATTGCGCAGTATCTCCCGTATTTTCATTGTGATTCTCCTTGTACTGTCATATCATCCAATGCTTTGTGTGATTGTCTGAACCGAAGGATCAGCCCTCCGGATGATGCTCTGCTCTTGCCTTTTTCATCGCAGCAAGCCGCGCCTTGACCTCCTCGGGCGTCGGAAGCATATCCGGATTGCCCTTGAGGGTCGCATGCGAGGGAATTGCGGTCATGTCCGCGAGGAGATCCGCCGCATCGACCTGCGGCAGCGCTGCTTCACTGACCTGCGGTGTCTGCACGGAAAGCGAATCGAGCGAAACATCGGAAGGCGCAGCAAGCTGCTCCGCCTTCGGAAGAAACAGCGTCGAGCTGCCGGTCATTTCGGAGATGCCGAGCGACTGCTCCGTTTCTGCCGAGAGCTTTACTTCCTCCGGCAGCCTGACCGGCGCCGGATTCAGAAACAGATTCGGTGCAGATGCCGCTGCCGGAGCAGTCTCCGGATTGGCTGCGGCTCTGCCGATCTCTGCCATATGCGTAGATGCCTGCGCCTTTCTTGCGAGGACATCCGCCGGAATTTCATAATGCGCGCGGTAATCCGCCTGAACCGAAAAGAGCGGATAGCCCGGCTGTAATTTCAGTTCATCGTTCGCATTGCAGAGCATCTGCGCCCAGACATTGAGCGCAATGCCCAGTGCGACAAAAATGATATTGATTGTGGAAAACGTCCCGTTCTTTCCGAGCAGAATCATCAGAAATCCGAGCGCATCCACACCGAGCGAGATCAGGCTCGGGACTCTGTTTTTCATCGCAGTCAGCCAGCCGAGCAGAATCGTCACCAGACCGAATAAAATCTGGAATGCACCGGAGGACATGGCATAGTAGAAAATCGACGGTCCCTCCTGATGATCATGCAGCGTGGACGCCGCACCGGCAAAGAATGACGTACTGAAAATCAGTGCGCCGAGAATGATGCTGAACCACATAAAGCGGCGGAAACCGCGGTTGACCTGCATCATGCGGAGACGGTTATTCTCATATTGTGCTTCAACTTCCGGTGAAATGCCCATAGCGGAAACTCCTTTTCTTCTGTCCGGTTCAGCGGCGCTTTTTCTTTTTGCGGTTCGGATTGGGCTGCTGATTTGGGGCAGTCTGCTCTGTCACAGCCTTTGCTTTTTTCTCTGCTTCCTCGAGGATCTTCTGCGAACGCGCTTCTGCCTCTGCGAGAATTGCGGCGGCAGCAGCTTCTGCATCTGCACGTTCCGGCTCGATGTTTTCAGGCTTCGTTTCCGGCTGCATCTCCGGTGCGGCGTCCGTTTCCGGTGCAGATTCTTCTGCCGCTGCGGGCTCCGCCTGCTCCGGAATCAGATCAGCCATACCGGTTTCCGCAGCAGGGGATTCTGCCGTTTCGGAGCCGGAAGCCTCTGCCTTTTCAGCTGCACCGGCAGCTGCATCCTTCGCCTTATGCACATCATCAAGACGCTTTTGCAGTGTTTCGGCAAGCACTGCGCCTGCCTCTGCGACCTTATCCTTTTCCGCCTCCGGCTCTGCATAACCGAAGGGCGTATTCTTCTTCTTTTTTTTGCGGAGCGAATAATCCGTCGTAAAGAGCGTGGATTTCGTTCTGCGCTCGCCCTGATGCGCCAGCAGCGTCTGTATGACAATATCCGATTTGGATATATCCAGCTTCTCATGGAATTCCGGATAGCCCTCCATTTGCGACAATGCCTGTTCCTTGCCCAGCTCTCTGATCGAGAAGAAATAGAACACCACGCCGACCACGCCGATCAGCGCCGAAAGATATTCCAGCCGGAATATGCCGAGCAGCGTCACCATTGCATACCAGCCGCCGAGAATGATATTCAGCGTCCGGTAATTCGCCCATGCAAGGTAGCCGAGCAGCACAATCATCATGCCGAACAGAATCTGGAAGATACCGCCGGTCAGCGTTGCCTGCGGCTTATCCAGATCAAGCATCGGACGGCTCAGCAAATCAAACATTGCAATGTACCGCTTGAAAATCGAAAGGAAACATACCAGAATGCACAGCACCACATTGCAGATGAATGTCCGGCGGTGAACCTTCTCGATATCATGCATCTGCATCCGGCAATATTCATAGTGCGACTCGCTTTTTTCCAAGTGTACAATTTTCGGTTTGTCATCTTCAAACGGATTGTTTTTCATCTCTGCCATAGTGATTCATCCTTTCCCCTTTATTGATCGGTTTCTGTTTGTTCCGTTCCCGAAACGGAATGCTGTCAGAATTCCTCCAGTGTATCCATGATGTCGCTGTGTTTTTCGCCCTTATGCACCAGCGGATCAGCACCCTCGCTGCGTGCCTGATATCCCGTCAGACCGGCATTGATGACCTCCGCGCTCTCATCGAGCAGATCATGCATATCCCGATCCGATTCGGAACCGGTCGCAGCGACGCGCGCGCCGCTCTCCAGTGCATTTTTTCTTGCCGTATAATCCCATGCCTTTTCCGTTGCCTCATGGCGGCCGATCTCAAGCCGGAACTGCGGAAAGCCTTCCTCCTGACTGAGCTTCACCCAGAAGATATCGCAGATCAGCGCGACGAACAGCGGTGCGGTCAGAAAATAGCCCCAGAAATGCAGCACGCCTATGCTGCACATCAGACCGACCACAGCCAGAACGACTATGGAAATGATCCAGTTCCGCTTATAGATCGCAAAAATTGCAGCCGCCGCAGTCAGCACCGCGATGATCGACACAAAAAAGCTGTCCAGTCCGCGCAGCATCGCCAGACCGCCGACCACACTGTCCAGCAGCGTCGGCACTGCTTCACCGATTGCCAGAAGCAGTGCAATGATCATACAGGCGCCGCGAATCTTCTCCAGAATATCCTTTCGCTTTCGCATTTTTTCATACCGCACAAGGCGGGCATCATCTGTATAAATACTTGCCATACTGTTTCCTCCTACGGTTACAGCTCATCCAGTCCGCCGACATCTTCCGGAGAAAGCGTCTGCATCCGGTCGAATTGCGGCACGGGCACCTGTACGACCGGATCGCTTCCGGCACCGCGCGCATGATAGCCCTGAAGCATGGCGGGCAGTGCATCGGGTCCGGCTTCTTCCGCCAGATCATGCATTTCCGCATCCGGATCAAGCGCCTGCTGTGCGGTGCGGACGCCCTGCCGGAGCGCACGCTGCTGCATAAAACTGACCTGTGCCTTCCGCTGCGCCTCATATTCCTCCAGATCAATCTGAAAACGGGGGAAGCCCTCCTCCTTTTTCAGCGCGCTCCAGCCCATGCCTGCCCAGACGGTCACGCCGAGCGGAATCACCCCGAACAGACCGATATAAAGCGGCGTCATCAATTCGGCAGCGGCGAGACAGATCAAGCCGGCTGCACCGATCACTGCCGGAATCCATTTCCGGAACAGAATGCCGCAAAGCCCGACCGCCAGTACCAGAAAATTCGGTACCAGATGATAGCGGTCGATTCTTGCGATCTGATTGACGCCCAGTCCGATCGCCATACCGCGGGACGC
>CAMHUJ010000069.1 GCA_946188175.1 uncultured Ruminococcus sp. | reverse complement strand
CTTCTGCGAAATCCGCTCGCTGCTCGAAAGCGGCAAATTCATCGGCGGCGGCGCGATGCCTGTTTTTGACCGCGCATCGCTCGGCATTGCAGTCTCCTCATTCTATATTCTGCTGCTGATGCTGCCCGAGATTTTCCGCAGCAAGGCACTGCTTTCCGGTGCGGTTTTCTGGTGCCGAAAATCAGATTTCGATGCCGTCGGCGGATTTGACGAGGCGCTCGTCAGCCTCGAGGACCTCGATTTTGCTAAGCGCCTCAAAAAGCACGGCGAACAGTCCGGCAAAAAATACGGCACGCTCAAAAAATCCAAAATCTACACATCTGCACGGAAATTCGATCAGTTCGGCGACTGGTATCTGATCAAAAACCGCAAGCTGACCAAGCGCATCTTTACCGGAAAGGACAGAGAAGCTGCCGATCAGTTCTATTATGATGTCAGATAATTT
Source organism: uncultured Ruminococcus sp. (assembly GCA_946188175.1). Taxonomy (GTDB): domain Bacteria; phylum Bacillota; class Clostridia; order Oscillospirales; family Ruminococcaceae; genus Firm-04. The sequence goes on along the minus strand of CAMHUJ010000069.1, from coordinate 7,281 downwards.
GAGGATAACTGTATGATTGTCAATGAATGCGCAATCTCAAAAGAGGATGTCGCGTTTCTGGTGAGCCGCGACAAGAAAACACCGCAGAAAAAGATTCTGCGGGTCATATTGCTGCTCGTCGGAATCGCAGGCTGCGGCATCAGTCTGTTCGGTATATGGCTGATTGTCCGCGCAAAAAGAGTGCATCTGGAACTGTCCGGTGTGCAATGGGCTGTCATAGAATGGAGTGTATTCGGCATTCTCGGACTGCTGTTCTTTTTCTTCGGCGACAAAATCGCATACTGGCTTGCGATGCATTCCAAAGCATGGAAGGCAATAATCGGCAGTCCTGTCAAAAATGTCCTGGACGGGGAGAGCATCACGGTCTCGCGCAGCACGGTCGGGACGGACACGCAGTCGAAATTTGCATACAGTCTGATTATCAGCTTTGCCGACTGCAACAACACGCTCTATCTCTGCGTGAAGGCGGACAATCAGAAAAAATATATCATCCTGCACGACGACGGCTATACCGAAGGCACAAAGGCGGACGTCCTTGCGCTGCTGCAAAGCCGCGGCGTTCCGCAGGAGACTATAAGCTGACAAAGCATCAACATCATTTTCATCGCAGCATCATCGTTTTCCTGAAGTCAGTTTCATGTAAACGGAGGGAGCATTATGATCGAGACATATTATGCCGCGGCACTCGGCGTCTCACTGCTGCTCGTGCTTGTGTACTGTCTGCTGTATCACAGGCACTTTGATGTGCATATCTCTCTGATATTCGTGCTCGTGCCGATCAACAATCTGGCGCAACTCCTCATCTGCCGCGCAGAGGCCCATGAAGCGGCACTGCTCGCAACCAAGGTGCTCTATATCAGCGGCTGCTACCTGATCTTAATGGTCACGCTCGCCGTATTCAGCCTCTGCAAAATCCAGCTGAACCGTACCCTGCGGCTGCTGCTCTATCTTTTTACGACCTTCGTTTTCCTCTGCTCGCAGCAGATCGGACGGAATCAGCTTTTCTACAAAAGTACACAGTTCCGGCGCGAAAACGGCGCAAGCTATCTCATCAAGGAATACGGTCCGCTGCATCATGTTTTCTATGCAATGGTCTTTCTGTATTTCGCGCTCAGTATCGCCGCAATCGCCTACAGCTACTTCCGGAACAAGCAGGTCTCCAGACGGTTTATCTATCTGCTGGCACTGCCGGAGGTCATTTCAATCGTCAGCTTTTTCGGCGGCAGAAAAATCATGCGCGCGGTCGATTTCATGCCGAATGCAGAGCTCATCCCGCTGGCATATGACATCGCACTGGTCGTCTATCTGATGATCGTGCACCGGCTCGTGCTCTATGATGTCTCCGAGACGGTCATTGATTCGATCGTGCAGAAGGGCGATACCGGCTTTATCTCCTTCGATGAAAAGCTGCGGTATCTCGGCAGCAACGATACTGCCAAACGCATCTTTCCGGAGCTCAGCGATCTGACCGTCGATCAGCCCGCCGACCGCAATGACGCAATGCGCGATACGGCGCTGAAATGGCTCGCAGACTTCAAGGCAGACCGCAAAAAGGATAAGACGCTCTATCCCAAGGAGGACAAGACCTATCTCGTCAGCATCAGCGATCTCTCCGACGGCAGCCATAAGCGCGGATTCATGCTCTATATCACCGATGATACGAAGAATCAGCAGTATATCTCCCTGCTGGACAGCTTCAATGCCGATCTGAAAGCGGAGGTCGCCGAGAAGACACAGCATATCATCGAGATGCACGATCAGCTCATTCTCGGCATGGCGACCATGGTCGAAAGCCGCGACAATTCCACCGGTGGACATATCCGGCGGACAAGCGAGGGCGTCCGCATCCTGACAGACGAAATCCGGAAGGGTACGGATTTTCCCGCGGATGATGTGTTCTATCAGGACCTGATCAAGGCGGCGCCGATGCATGATCTCGGAAAAATCGCCGTCGATGATGCCGTGCTGCGCAAGCCCGGACGCTTTACGCCCGAGGAATTTGCCGTCATGAAGACCCATGCACCCGAAGGCGCGAGAATCGTGCATGAAATCCTGCGCGGCACCGATGACGAACGCTTCCGCATGATCGCGGAAAATGTTGCGCACTATCATCACGAAAGAGTCGATGGATGGGACGGCTCCGGCTATCCCGAGGGGCTCAGGGGCGAACAAATCCCGCTTGAAGCGCGGATCATGGCAATCGCAGATGTCTATGATGCACTCGTCAGCAAGCGCGTTTATAAGGACAGCATGTCCTTTGCACAGGCGGACAGCATCATCTTGGAAGGTATGGGAAAGCATTTCGATCAGCGGCTGGAGCCGTATTACATCGCTGCACGCCCCCGTCTCGAAGCATATTACAGCGAAGTGCTGCATGATGCAGACAGTACACCGGCAACGAAAGGAACACCGGGAACATAATGGAAATGGTACTCATCACCGGCATGGCAGGTGCCGGAAAAACAAGCGCGCTCGATGCGCTTGAGGATATCGGATTCTACGCGGTGGACAATCTGCCGCTTGCGATGCTGGAGCCCTATCTCCGGCACTGTCTCGAAAAGGGCGGCAGATACTCCCGCACGGCTGCCGTCATTGACCTGCGCTCCTGTCACCGCTACTCCGAGCTGGCAGAAGCCTACCGCATGATGCAGGACAAATACCGGCAGGATATCCGATTCACGCTGCTCTGCGTCGAAGCCTCCGAGGAGGTGCTCATGAAGCGCTTCCGGATGTCCCGCAGAAGTCATCCGGTTGCGTCACGGAAATTCGAGGGCGATCTCGAAAAAGCAATCCGCTTTGAGCACGATGAATTGCAGGTGCTCCGCGCAACCGCCGATTTCCCGCTGGATTCCTCGCTGATCACCGCCGCACAGCTCAAAGAGCAGGTCAAGACGCATTTCTTGCAGCGCGTCACCGATGCGATGCCGATTCAGGTCATGAGCTTCGGCTTCAAATACGGCGTACCGCTCGAAGCAGACCTGATCTTCGATATGCGCTGCCTGCCGAATCCCTATTATGTCGATGCGCTGCGCGAGCATACCGGCGTCGAGAAGTGCGTGCAGGACTATGTGATGAACGCGGCGGAATCGAAGGAATATTTTGATAAAGTCGTGAATATGCTGAAATTTCTCGTCCCGCTCTACATCCGCGAGGGCAGACCGCAGCTCGTGGTCGGCTTCGGCTGCACCGGCGGTCAGCACCGCTCCGTTACCTTTGCAGAGCTGGTCTCCGAGGAACTCCGCCATGCCGATATGCATGTCATTACACATCACAGAGACTATAAGAAAAACCGTTGACCCAGCGGGATTCCGTCACGCGGAATCCCGCTTTTCAGGAGTATGCGATGAACATTCAAACAGAACAGGCAATTCTCTCGCGCCTCAGCTGCGATCCGGAGACGGTGCAGCTGCATGTATTCGATTCGGTCACCTCGACGAACGATCTGCTGCGTGAGGCGGCTGCAAACGGTGCACCGGAATTCACCGTCTATGCGGCAAAGCAGCAGACCGCAGGCAAGGGCAGACAGGGCAGAGCCTTCTATTCACCGCCGCAGACAGGACTCTATCTCAGCATTCTGCTCAAGCCGCTGCTCGCGCCTGCCGATGCGCTCATGCTGACGCCGATGGCGGCGGTCGCGGCTGCGGATGCCGTCGAACGCTGTACCGGTCAGCGCGTACATATCAAGTGGGTGAACGATCTGCTCCTGCACGGAAAGAAAATCTGCGGCATTCTCGCAGAATCGCAGTTTTCGGATGCCGCCTCGCTCGATTACGTCATTGTCGGCATCGGGATCAATCTGCTGCCGCCGCCGCAGGGCTTTCCGCCGGAATTACAAAGCATCGCAGGCGCGGTGTATCCGGACGGCGCCGATGCGGATACCGCATTCATTGACTGCGCCGCGGCGCTGATCTCCGCACTGTGCGAGGAATACCGCGGACTGTCGCAGAAGCATTATCTCTCCGGCTACCGCAGCAGACTGTGCATGCTCGGGAAGCAGATCACAGTCTGCGAGAACGGCATCGAACAGCCTGCAACCGCACTTGCCGTCGATGATGATCTGCGGCTGCTGGTGCGCTATCCGGACGGCGCCGAGCAATGGCGCACAACCGGCGAAATCCGCATCCGGATCTGAGAAAGGAGTGCCGATATGAGCAAAATATTCTTAGTCGAAGACGACCGTGCCCTCGCGGATACCCTCTCCCAGATGCTCACAGAACGCGATTTCGAGGTCTGCTGCGTCAGGGATTTCCGCCGCATCCCCGAAGAATTCGATGCCTTTCAGCCGCAGCTTGTCCTCATGGACCTGATGCTGCCATTCGATAACGGCTATCACTGGTGCGCCGAGCTGCGCAAGCGCTCCGATATTCCGATTGTCTTTCTGTCCTCGGCGGCGGATAATCTCAATATTGTCACGGCGATGCAAATGGGCGGCGACGATTTCATCGCAAAACCTGTCGATATCAACGTACTTGCAGCGAAAATACAGGCGATCCTCCGGCGGTGCAGCGGCATGACCGCACAGCCGCTCTCCGTCCGCGGGCTGACGCTGCATCCGAATGACAGCTCCGCAGATTACAACGGGATACGGCTTGAGCTGACGAAAAACGAATCCCGCATTTTGCAGACGCTCATGGAGAATCACGGCAAAATCGTCAGCCGCGATACGCTGATGATGAAGCTCTGGCAGGACGACTGCTATGTCGAGGAGAATACGCTGACCGTCAATGTGACGCGCCTGCGCAAAAAGCTCGCTGCCGCAGGGCTCTCCGATTTCATCCGGACGAAGGTCGGCAGCGGCTATCTGATCGGAGACTGAACGATGAGATGTTTTCTGCTATATCTCCGGACAAACCGCCGCGCCGCAATGATACCGGTCGTCTGCGCGGCGGTATTCAGCACGGTGCTCTGGGTATACCGCGCTCCGACGGAGCCTGTGCTCTATGCGCTGCTGCTCTCTCTGGTCATCGGCTTTGCCGCCGGATGCGTGCATTTTATCCGCTGGCGGAAGCAGTATCTTGCGCGCGAACGGCTGATGCAGCCCCCTGCGCTCTTGCAGGATGCACTGCCGGAACCCGACAATCCGGCTGAAACACAGTATCAGCAGATGCTGCAAAATCTGCGCAGCATCCATACCGAGGCGGTCAACCGGACCGCGCAGGAGCGCACCGAAATGACCGACTACTATACACAGTGGGTGCACCAGATCAAAACGCCGGTCTCGGTCATGCGCATGATGCTGCAAGCGGAGGATACCGAGGAGCACCGCGCCCTGCAAGCCGAACTGTTCCGCATCGAGCAGTACGCGGAAATGGCGCTGGTCTATTCGCGGCTCGACAGCAGTTCGCGCGATCTTGTCATAAAGGATACGCCGCTCGATCCGGTGATCCGTTCCGCGATCCGAAAATATGCACCGCTCTTTATCCGCAAGCGGCTCCGCATTGTCTATGAGGGAACGGAGGAATCTGCGCTGACTGATGAAAAATGGCTGCAATTCATCTTAGAGCAGCTCCTCTCCAATGCCGTAAAATATACCGATTCCGGCTCGGTGACGGTCACGGTCTCCGGTCAGACGGTCTGTATTGCCGATACCGGAAAAGGCATCGCGCCGGAGGACCTGCCGCGCATCTTTGAAAAGGGCTATACCGGCAGGCTCGGACGCGCCGACAAGCAGGCAACCGGACTCGGACTCTATCTCTGCAAAAAGGCAGCAGACAGACTCGGTCACCGGCTGACTGCCGATTCCGAATACGGCAAAGGCGCCGCCTTTACGCTGCATCTGCAATCGGAACATTTCACATTTGAATAACCTTGCAGAAATGTCACATCAATGTCACCTGATTCGATGTCGCATCACAGTAAAATATGCTATACTTGTTTCAGCAAAGGAGGTCTGGATCATGGCAATTTTAGAGGTTCAGGGCGTTGAAAAAATCTATACAACAAGATTCGGCGGCAATCAGGTGCAGGCACTTTCCGATGTGCATTTTTCGGTCGAGCAGGGCGAATATGTCGCCGTCATGGGTGAATCCGGCTCCGGCAAGACCACGCTGCTCAATATTCTCGCGGCACTCGACAAGCCCACAAAGGGCGATGTGCTGCTCGACGGCAAGCCGCTCTCCAAAATCAGCGACAAAGCACTTGCCGCATTCCGCAGAGAGAATCTCGGCTTCGTCTTCCAGAATTTCAATCTGCTCGATCATTTCACGCTGCGCGACAATATTTTCCTGCCGCTCGTGCTCGCGGGGATGCCGTATGACGATATGGAAAAGCGGCTCCAGCCCATGGCAAAGGTGCTCGGCATCCATGCGCTGCTCAATAAATATCCCTATGAGGTCTCCGGCGGTCAGCAGCAGCGCGCCGCAATCGCACGCGCGATCATCACCGAGCCGAAGCTCCTGCTCGCAGATGAGCCGACCGGTGCGCTCGATTCCAAATCAACAGACAGCCTGCTCGATGTCTTCGGAAAACTCAATGCAGGCGGTCAGACAATCGTCATGGTGACGCATTCCGTCAAGGCCGCAAGCCGCGCAGGCAGAGTGCTCTTTATCAAGGACGGCGTGATCTTCCACCAGATCTACCGCGGCGACGCTTCCAATGACGCCTTCTATCAGCGCATCTCGGATTCCCTGACACGGATGATGAGCGACAGTCTGCAAGGCGGTGAGCAGGGTGCGTAAGTTTTTCTATGCGCGTCTGGCTGCGGACAATCTCAAAAAGAACCGCCGGACCTATCTGCCCTATCTGATCTCATGCAGCGTCACCTGCGCCATGCTCTATATCATCTGCTCGCTCTCGATGAATGACGGACTGCAAAATCTGGAAAAGGGAGATGTTATTCTTCCGGTCATCCTGCGCATCGGCACATTTATCGCCATGTTTTTTGCAGCGATCTTCCTCTTTTATACGAACAGCTTTCTGATGAAGCACCGCCGCAAGGAATTCGGACTCTATCAGCTGCTCGGCATGGAAAAGCGGCATCTCGCAAGGGTGCTGCTGCTCGAAACTGCCTATACGCTGCTGATCGGATTTGCAGCAGGCATCCTGCTCGATAAGCTGATGTACATGTTCGTACTGCACATTATGGGCCGCATCTCCGATGCAAGGATTCCCCTCGGGTTTACGTGCAGCGGCATTGCGCTGCTCTGGGTCACGGCATTTTTCGGCATCGTCTTCGTTCTGATTCTACTCAATGCAGTGCGCATTGTTCACTTTACAAAGCCGGTCACGATGCTCTCACAGCCGAATGCAGGCGAGCGTGAACCGAAAACCAAGCTCATTATG
>CAMHUJ010000068.1 GCA_946188175.1 uncultured Ruminococcus sp. | reverse complement strand
AGCGACTACGAAGAAGAACGCCGTCCCGTACAGATAGAGGTTATACGCGTGATTATGCGCCTTGCACGGGATCCCGCCGGGGAAGCAGAATTCCGACGGATCGTCGGCGTTGAGCATCAACGTAAAATGATCTCCTGCTTGATAATAGGCGACAGATGAATCAGAACCTTCTGTTCCGTTGTTGTCACAATTAACATTTATCAAATGCACTTCACTGCCTATATGATTATAAGACTTCCATGATTCAAAGATATATTTTGGAGCGCATGGAAGGAATTCTGATACGCTCTTCATCTCAGTTCCATCCAGATAGTAAATATTGATATTATCTATCGCAAGATTACGGGTGATCCTACCGAGAAATACCGCCAACCGGTTCGGCTTTTCAGGGGGCATAGTATTCCAAGCACGAAACCATGTATCATTCACGCATTCTTCTGTATCCTCTGCCGAATGTAAAATGCTGTTTGCAATGGTACTGCAATAACCGCCGTATTTCATTTGGCTCTCTTTTATCGCAGATTCATTTCTCTGCCAGTAAAGCTCTATGATATGAAGATCTTCCATAGCGCACCTCCTCGATGCCCCTTCACCCTTATAGACGAAAAAAGCGGAGGTCAGGTGACGGCCATTTTGAAAAAATAATATTTATTATACCACAGATGCCTTGAATACGCACATCGTAACAAAAATGGCCGCGTAATGAAACAGAAGCTCGGCTCCTAGCGGCGCAGCAAACACGTCGGCTTCCGGAAGTTCTGAAAATCGAACAGTCAAAGGCAATCCGCGAAGGAGAACCGGGCGCATTATACTGAAAAAAACAAGGAAAAACCGCCGCTTTCCTTGCTTTTTGGCGTAATTTATGTTTACGGTTTATGCGAACATTCAGACAGTTAAATCAAGAGGACGCCCTGCTGCATAGGGCGTCCTCTTTCTGTGATGATTCGGTTATTGTGTAAGAAGTATCCGCTTCAGCAGCGTCAGGTCAACGGCGTTGATCACCTGATTGTCATCGAGATCAGCCTGCTTTGCCTGCTCGCTGTTCAGCTGCTCATTGCCGATCAGATATTTGCACAGCATGACTGCATCTGCCGCGGATACATTGCCGTCCCGGTTGATATCTCCGCCGGATGCCTGTCCGCCGAGTGCAGTGAATGTAATCTTGTCAACATTGAATCCGCCCTGCTGCGCATTCAGCTTCAGATCGGATTCGCCTGCTGGAAGCTCCAGCGTCACCTTGAACTGCTGCCAGTTCTGCCAGCCGCCGGTCGCCGGAATATCGAGCGTACCGAGCGTATTGCCGCCGCAGGAGAATGCGATCTGTCCACCGCCGGTTTCAGATGCAGCATCCAGCGTCAGCTCATATTTCATCGTCTGCGGCACAGAGATCGAATAGCTCATCCAGTCTCCTGATTCAATATATCCGACATTCTTGCCGCCCTGTACGCAGTCCTCCAGCTCCACGCCGCTCATGAAAGAATAGTTTTCAGCTTCCAGTACCGTATTGCCGGAGCCGGACAGAGAAAGCCGCTCAACGTTCTGCGTCTGGGGCGTGCTCGATGTAGTCTGCGGTTCGGGGTCGGTATTCTGCGGATCCGGTTCTGTAGTCTGCGGTTCGGAATCGGTGCTGCTCTTCGGAACTGTACGCCAAACTGCATTCTCAGCATGTGCATTCAGGATCTTTTTGAGGTAGTTGCCTGCTTCTGTCAGCGAACTGCCGTCCCCGCCGAAAATACTGGAACCCTCTGCCTTGTTGCTGATCGCCCAGTTACACCAGGAGAGTTTATTGGAATCCATCCATGAAAGCCACTGTTCCGTCGATCCGACATTGACGGAACCGTCACCGTCTGCATTGACCGTTCCCCATTCGGATACAAAGACGGCTGCATTCTTGTTGAGTGCCGCATCGCCCTTTCCGCGCAGATCGCCGCCGTGCGTGCCTGCATAAAAATGCAGAACATATGCAACATTGCTGTCATTGATCGGATCATTAGCGGCTGCATCGACATCCTGAGACCATGTCGGGGTGCCGACGATGATCAGATTGTCCGAATACTTGCGGATCTCCGGAATCACCTGCTCGGCATAGCCCTTCACGGTAGACCAGGAGACCTGTGTTGGTTCATTGTAAAGCTCAAAGATCACATTGTCATATTTTCCGTAATCACGCGCGATCTCGGAGAAAAAGCTCTTTGCTGCATTCGTGTTGTTATGTGCACCGTGCGAATGCCAGTCCACGATCACGTAGATATCCTTTGCGATCGCCGCATCCATGACGGAGCGCAGCGCGCCGACGTCTCCGCCGCTGTAGATCGAGCCCTGATCGTCAACACCGAGCGAGCAGCGCAGGATCTCACACTTGAATTCCTCAACCATACGGTCAACGGTGCCGCTGTTCCAGTACTGTCCCTGCCAGTTGCTCCAGAAAAAGCTCATTCCCTTGACCTGCACCGGTTCCTTGTAAGATGAACCGATGATCTTGTTTCCGCTGGTCTGAAGCTGACCGTAATAACTGACCGGTCCCCTCCCTGCCGCTGAAACCTCCGAAGGTTCCGGTACAAGCAAAACCTGCGGAAGCAGTACAGCTGACATCACAAATGCGCAGACTGCACTGAACGCTTTTTGAATTTTCATAAAGTTTGCCCCTCCAAAAAATATTTCGATTTACGCATTTTATGAATGCATCAATCACCGTGTTATGCGCATCAGTCCTGCAGTGTCTCTGTTCGCCTGATCCGGACTGATCTGGAAGAGTTCCATTCTCTCATTGTGAATCTGAAAAAACATAGGTTATCTATTTATTATTATAACATTTTTTCGGCAGTTAGACAAGACAACCGCAATCATTTAGTGTAAAACTGTTGCTGCGCATAAATATATTCAACAGATTATCAAACGAACAGTGCAATCCGACTCGCAAGTCGCGGCTGTTTTCATCAAGCGGCGGTTGATTCCGGGCTTTCATGCGATATACTCCGTACCGAGGCATGGCTCAGGTTACGAAATGAGTCAGGCTGAATATTGCTGTCCTGAATTTGAAAAAACTTGCGCTCCGCCTCAAAAAGGATCGCCGTCAACCGCGGCTATGGTACGGTACGATTCCGATTGATGCTCCGGAGTCGCCAATCAGATCAGCAGTAATATTTGTAACGAATCAGTTTGCATAAAAAACAGCCGCCGGACTTTTCCTGACGAAGTCCGGCGGCTGCTTGTATGATGCTCTGAAAAGCGGTGACATGCGCCCTTTTCATCATAGAAATCGAATCTCGGGATGCGGTCTGAGTCCGCCAGATGTCCGGCCTGATCGTCAAAGCTGAGCAGGATTATGCCCTTTTTGGCAGCGGAGCCGTCCGCAGGCTGATAGGTGTAAGTCCAGTCGTTTGCAACGGTGATCGTACCGGCAGCATCATATGCAGCCGGATTCTTCGTATTCTGTTCCTCATAGTTCCATTTGCCGGAGAGATACGAAATATCAGCTTCCTTTGCGACAAGTTCACTGTTTACAAAGCGGATGCCGTGAACCTCATCCTGTCCGCCGGAAATGGCAAGCTGACTGACAGAATGGAAGCTCAGTTCAAGATTGCCTTTTTCGTTATAAAGCATATAGAGAAGTTCAGGCTGATTGCCGCTGCCGTGTTCAGCCAGTTTAATCTTTGCTTTACCGGTTGACTTGGTTCCGTCTGTGTTCGTCAGGGTATAGTATCCGTTGACGTCGATGTTCAGTGTTCTGTTCAGTGCACCGGCTTCTCTCCATTTACCGCTGAGCTGCGAGATGTTTGCATTCAGATTGTCTTCCTGCTTCACGGTACCTTTGCAGTATGTACCGTCAGCGTCAATCAGAATGAATGCATTGTCATCGTGCACTGTAAGCATACTGCCGCTGAGTTCCTTCCAGCTGCCCTGAATCGCGGATTTCTGCGTGCTGTCTTCTGCTGTCAGAGAAGAACGGACGGCTGCCGCTGCGGGCATAGCCGTATTCGGGAGCATGGTCAGCAGTATCCCTCGTGTGATTGTATTATAGCACAGAGATTTGACGGAATGTGCAGAATTACAAATTTGTAATCGGAGCCGGGCTGTAATTATCGTTTCGGACGGCATGATCCGGCAATCAGCGCATTTCTGCCGACCGGCTTCGGCTGCATAACGGTACCTGTATTGACAGAAACGAATCAGATGTGGTATAATAACTGCGTCAAAAGAACAAACACTTTGCTGACAAGAGTGATGCTCAGACGGGCAAATGAATGAAACACAAGGGGAGTATGGCGTGTGAAAAAGCAGACGGCAGGTTTCGCAGCAGTTCTGATCTGTCTTTGTATGACCGGATGCAGCGGCGGAGAGCAGCTGACAACGCAGCAGGATCGCATTCCGATTGTTCCTGCTCAGACAAGTCAGATCGGTGTGACAGAAGCAAACACCGTCAGTCAGACCGCAGCGCAGACCGTGATGACAGGCACAAGCCTGAAAAATACGAGGACCGCATCCGCTGCAAGCGGGACTTCCTCTGCGACCGCAGCAGTCACAACGGCTGCATCCGCTCAAACGAGTGAGAAACCTTCCGATCAGACCGTCGGCAATTACAATTCAGATTCGCTGTACGGAAAATGGGAAACGGTTTCCTTTTCCAAAAACACCGGTGAAAGCGTGTCCTATAATCTGTCCGATCCTGTGCACAGAAGCTATTATGTGGGACTTGACCTGCAAAGTACGGGTCAGTCCGCACTGATCCTCGGAACAGAACATCATGCGGCAACGATTGCCGTCAAAGACAATACGCTGTCCGTCTGGAGAGCAGACAGAAAATCCGGCAGCATGGATTTTCAATTTAACAAGGACAAATCCCGCATGACTGTTTCGCTGATGGACGGCAGAATTGTTGCGACGCTGAAACCGGTCAGAGAGAATTTTTCGATCATACCCTATCAGGATACAGCGGATGAACCGGCGTGTCCGTTCTCGGCATCTGATCTGACCGGAGAATGGTCCATGCCGGGGGTGTTCGGCACAAGGAACAACTCCATGCATATCGGTGCGGACGGCTCTGTGATCATGCGGTATGCAGCAGGCGGAACGCGCCGCGGCACAGTCCGGATTGATAAGGCGGAGCAGTCGGACGGCTCCTACAGTTTCCTGTATGCACTCTGTGATGAGAGCGGAAATGCGTGGATGAGATTTCCCTGCATCGCGGTATCTGCCGATCATCTTTACGCCGAGCAGGAGGAAGGCACAGAGTTTGTACGCCTCAGCTTCGGGGAGGTTGCCGTCGGGAAAATGGACAATCTGAGCTTCCTGATGTCCTGCACGAACGGCGGAGGCGGCGAACTGGAAATCGACCGTGAAACGACGGTCAATGCGGCAAGTGAAACCGGCGGACCGGATCTTATCTATGCGCTTGTCAAAGACGAGCGTTTTGCAATCAACAGCCTCGGCAAAGCTGCATTTGAGCGGCTGATTGAGGAAACACTGTCCGGTGAAGAAAAAACGCGGTGGCAGAATATGATAGATTACAGCTTTGTGGAACAGGACGGACTGCTCTATGTTCTTATCAGTGAGGCGCGCGGCTCCTATTCCTTTGATACCGGACACGGCGTGACAGTCACCGATCAAACGGATAATTCTTTCAGGGCTGCAACTGTAGATTCCAATCAGATGTACGGCCGCGGAAGTGCCCGCTTTGTATTCGACGGCATCAACTGGATAATCGAAAGCTATGAATTTGCGTAAGGCAGCTCTGCTTTCTGACTGTGCTGCCGCCAGACATACAGTCAATATTACAACGTAAAATAATGAGCCGGGGTTTGTTTTCCCGGCTCATTGTTTTATTGCGTATGGCCGGGTTAGACCGGCGAGCAGCTGTATGTCAGAATTCCTGAAGGATACCGCGGCTGATGCACAGCGCTTTATTTTCTGAACAGCAGCATCAGTCTGAACCGCAGCTTTGATTTCATGACAAGCGTCCGGAGCGCCTGACAGGTTTGCTCTGCTGACTGCACATCATCTTCGGTGACGGCACTGTCAGAATACAGGATTGCTTCGTAGACCGGAATAAAGCCGAGATATGCCGTCAGTTCCGGACGGTCGGCGTGCAGAATCCGGTCTGCAAACTCAGTAAGCGTCTCGTTCTCCATGCGAAAGCCGAGATATTTGAAATACCGGAGATTCTGCTGCGCAAGAACCCTGAATTTTTCATCCGGATTCATCCGTGCATATTTCCGTTTGGATACCGAACGGCTGACAATGAAAAAAAGAAGAAGAAAGCATAGGACTGAAAGTGACGGGATCATGATGAGCATTGGATTGATATGCTTGGGTTCCGCAGGGGGGTCCTCCGCAGGAAGGTCCGGTTCCGGGAATGCATCTCTGCGGTATGCCGCCTCGTAATCCATTCCGGAAACGGACGGATTGTCGCTGCTGATCTCCCAGCCCGTCTGTATGGAATATCCCGGTGTCGGTTCAAAGGCAACCCAGCCGACATGATCAAAATAGACCTCCGGCCATGCATGTGCGCTGCTTTGCCTGACGGTGATATTACCTCTGCCGTCAGCTTTTGCATTGTAGCCCTGCACATAGCGGCACGGGATTCCCATTTCATTTGCCATTACAACGAAAGCCGTTGCAAAGTGCATGCAGTAGCCTTTTTTCGATGTGAACAGAAAATAATCCATGAAGCTCTCTGCATCGTTCACTGTATCCGGCAGTGCGCCGCAGTTTGTATCATATTCTAAGGTGCCGAGATATGCTTCCAGCTTTTTCATCGCATCATACCGGTTTTCGGAACTGCTCTTAATGTCATCGAGGATCGCTTTGACAGCATCGGATACACCATAGGAACGGCAGTTATATGCGTAAATATCGCGGCGGTACTGCTGATAATCCGCAAACGAATAGCCGGAACGGTTCTGTATATTTTCTGCGGCAGCCGTCTGCTTCCATTCTTCCTCTTGGATCGGTTCTGCCTGTGTCAGCAATGCAGCCAGCTGCGGATTTGCGTAATTGAGCTCATAGCAATACACTGTGTATGTATCCAGATATTTCAGCTTTTTCTTTGAAACGATGCTGCCGTTCTGTTCCTGGATGCCGGCATTCGCGTTTCTGGTTGCTTCGAGCTTGATTTTTGACGGCGAAAACAGATAATGCGTATTGTAAAAGCGGTTTTCATAATGCAGATCCGCTTTTTGCAGATAGTCGATACGGTCGGAAGGTGCAAACTGTCTGACGGCGGTGACTGTTTCCATGGTGTCCGTCATTCTGGATTCATGCATTTGTTCCGAGTGGAAGACCCATTCTCTGCCGTTGAAATCGCTGCTCATGCAGCCGATCAGTCTGAAATACCGGAGTGCAGTATGATCGGCATGAATGAAAAGCGCAGTTTCATCGCTTGCATGCAGTCCCGAAGCAAAGCCGCTCCTGTCCGAAAAGCCCATGTTTGCATAATCGTCCTTTGGATGCATGATGCTGCCGTAGATTCTGTTTGCGAGTGTGACGGAGTGATGATAAATATTCCTGACAAACTGCCAGTCATAGGGCTGCTCCGGTGCAGGCGCCGTATAGACAATCAGGCAGACTGCAATCAGGAACGGCGCAATTCTGGTGATATGTCCTTTTATCTCCGGCATACCGCTTTTCTGCCATGTTCGCTGTATCTCCTCTGTGAGCCGGATAAGCAGAATCAGACAGATCAGTGCAAACGGCGCCTTGTCGGGTGCATTTTTGAGAACGGTTCCGGCGATGCA
>CAMHUJ010000067.1 GCA_946188175.1 uncultured Ruminococcus sp. | reverse complement strand
ATTACTCGGATTCCTGACGGCGGCAGCCATGTGTATAACAGCGCTGCCCACGATTGTTCATGCGGAAGAGAACGCAGGCACGGTTCCGGCAGCGGAGCTCTGCGAGCAGATCGCGCCGCATCAGAACAATGACTATTCCTACGATCCGAACGGCACCGGCTTTAAGGACTACATGGGCAAATACTTCCGCATCGGAACCTGCCTCAACGGCTGGAACGCCCAGAACCGGCAGGCGACGGAATTCATCAAAAAGCATTATAACTCCGTCACCTGTGAGAATGAGATGAAGCCCGATTCGATCTGTGTTCAGTCGGCTTCTTCCAATGACAATATCGCGGTCAGTCTCTCAAAGGCAGCGCCGATCCTGCGTTTTGCCGAGCAGAACGGTATCGGCGTCCGCGGGCATACGTTTGTCTGGTATGCCCAGACGCCGGAGTGGATCTTCAAAGAGGATATGCAGCACAATTCCGGCAACTTTGTCTCGCCGGAGCGCATGAACAAGCGTCTGGAATCCATGATCCGGAATACCTTTGATGCGATTAAGCGCGACTATCCGAACCTCAAGCTCTACGCCTATGACGTCTGCAACGAGCTCTTTAAGAATGACGGCGGCGGGTTCCGCGGCGACGGCGGCGAATTCTCAAACTGGTGGAGATGCTACCACAGCGATGCCTTTGTCATCAATGCGTTCAAGTACGCGAGAAAATATGCGCCGGAGGGCTGCAAGCTCTACATGAATGACTACAATGAGTATTTCGTCACAAAATGCGACGATCTCTACAACATGGCAAAGAAGATTCTTGCAGAGGGCGATTACATCGACGGCATCGGCATGCAGTCGCATATGCACTACTGCGACTTCGGCTATACCGGCAGCGCGACGCTCTCGAAGGATCCGCAGTTCGGCACCTACGCAGATGCGATAGACAAATTCAACAGTCTCGGCCTTGATGTGCAGATCACCGAGCTTGATGTAACCACCTGCTCAAAGGAGGAGGGCGCAAAGCTCTTTGTTGACATATTCAAGGTTGCGGCGGAGCGCTCCAAGGGCATCTCGAGCGTGTCACTCTGGGGACACTGTGACGGCGCGAGCTGGCGGCAGTCCTATAAAGAAGCCGACGGCACACAGGGCGGCAATCCGCTGCCGTTTGACAAAAACTGCAGCCCCAAGTCCTTCTATCAGAACATCATTTCGCTGCGTGATACCGTGACGGTATTCGAGCCGCAGAAAGAGGAGCCCTATCTGCTGGGCGACATCAACGAGGACGGCGAGATCAACGTCATTGATATGACGCTCGCAAAGCAGGCAATCATCGCAGGCGGATATGACGGCTCTGCCGGTTCCAGAGCGCAGAAGATCGCTGACGTTACACAGGACGGTGCAGTGAATGCCGATGACATCCGGTGGTATGTCAAGTACCTCACCTGCGAGGTCAAGGGATTTTAAGCGACAGCACAGGGAACAGGACAAACCTGATTCTTTGATAAACAAACAAGCATCCCGCATTACCAGTATGCGGGATGCTTTTCACAGCTTGACTATTTCTCCCTGCTGTGCTATAATTCAGGTGTAGAGGAAGCATGGTACTTTCGTTGTAAATCAAAATGCAGGAGTGATTGCTGTGCCGAAACCGAAATATGTATCCTTTGATCTGGATGAAGTCATTTATTTTATGAAAGAAGGGGATTTTTCCTTCTTCGATTTTGACAGCGACCACGGACAAGGTTATGCACAGGTTTTGACGAAGGAAGTCGGCTGGCTCTGTATCTACAATGTACCAGACAAGGTCATTCCGGCGGAAACAGTCAGACGGGTTCTGGATGTGCTGGAGCATTGGGATGAATGTTTAAAGCAGGCGTATGACTGGCTCAGATTCTGGGACTTCAAAAACGAAGTATGGAATTCCGAGAAAGAATGGTACAAGCAATGGTCTCATGATGGCGTTGAAAAAGAATTTGAGGTAATGTCAGTCGATTTCGGAGAGGAAGGCTGGACGGAAAGAACAAAACGCAAATACCGTCTGGGTCCGAATCCGAAAAATGGTTCTGACTATTTTTCTATAGATTTCCATGCGGGACAGTATCATTTAGGTTTCAATCTGAAGTTCCTTTGCGAGGATCGGAGACTGGTTCAGATTGAAACATATATCATCTTTTGATTTTCCGCATGAACTGAATATACACAAAGCGCTTGCTTTATGCAGGTGCTTTTTTGTTCACATCCGTTTTGCAGCCGTTCCTGCAATGTGCTGTATTGCAGGAACGGCTGCGGAAGATTCGGCTTTGTATCAGAAATGCAGGCGGCATCCCGACTTGCTTGCGAAATCAGATTCTGACAATGCTCGTTTGCGGCGGAAAAGCACTGTCTGCAACAGATGTGCCTGCCGGTACCTGCACGGATAATAACGCGGTGCAGCCGTGGAAGGCATTGACCTCGATGCGGCGGAGTGCGGACGGAAAACGGACGGATTTCAGCGCCGTGCATCCCCAGAAGGTATCGCTTGCAACGGTCTGAACGCCGTTCGGGAACTTGAATTCTGTCAGCGATTTACAGCCGGAAAATGCGCCGCTCCCGATCAGCGTGACAGTGTCCGGAATCCGCAGTTTGATCAGCTGCCGGCACTCCGAGAAAGCCTGTGCGCCGATTCCGGTAATGCTGTCCGGCAGGACGGCGCTGCGGAGATTGCGGGCGGTGAGGAAGGCATTGCTGCCGATTTCTTTGATGCAGTCCGGCAGAATGACATAGCTGTTTTTGCCTTTATAGCGCCGCAGCACGCCGTATTCAATATCAAGATCGCTCAGGGGCGTGGTTGAAAATTCCTTTTTTGAGAAGGTTACGGCAGACGCTGCAGGTGCCGGTGCCGGATCGGCATAAACTGCCTGTACGTTGAGAAACGGTCTGCCGCAGGCGGGGCAGATCAGCGCGTCCTGTGAAAGATCAACTGTGATGACTGCCCCGCATAAAGGGCAGAATGCGTGATTCAGTGCCATATGATTGATTCCTATCCTTTCTCGGTTTTGTGCATGTGCGAAATCCGTACATCCCTGTTCCGGTGCAGATTCCGAACGGTTTTTGTTTTCCGATGTACCGTTTCGCTTTCCGCAGCAAACAGCATCACATATTCTGAATATCTCTCTGAAACTGCTCCAGAAAAGTGCTTGCGGCTTTTGTGAATACCGGAGACCGCTTCCAAATGAAATAGCATAATGCCTCCATACGCGGTTCAAAAGAACGGAAGCAAAGCTTGCTGTCACCGCTGACATTGATCAGCCGGTCAAGCGCGATTGCACAGCCCATGCCCTCTCGCACCATGACAGAAGCATTATAGATCAGATTGTACTCTGCGACAATATGCGCGTCGGAGACCTGCTCAGCAATCAGCTCGGAGAGCATGGTGCTGTGATTCGGCTGACGGGGAATGATCAGATCCTTTCCGGAAACATCTGCGATCGTGACACTTTCTTTCTGTGCGAGCGGTTCATCCCGTCGCATCAGCACACCCCATGTGTCATGAAGCGGAATCTCGATTGATTCATATTTTGTTCTGTCAACATTCCCGAAAACCAATCCGAAATCCATCAGACCGCGTTCCAGCTTTTCCATGACATCGGTACCGTTTCCGCTGAAAAAGCTGTAACGGATTTCCGGATAATATGCTTTCAGATGATGTGCAGTATCGGCGATCAGCTTGATCGCATAGGTCTCGCCTGCACCGATATAGACCGTACCGGAAACATTTTCATTGCTCTGTCGAACCTCTTGCTCAGTCTTTTCCATCAGTTCCACGATTTCTTCAGCACGCTTGCGGAGAATCATCCCCTCCTCGGTCAGTGAAACACCTTTGTTGGAACGGATCAGCAGCGGTTTGCCCAGTTCATCCTCCAGTTCCTTCAGCTGACGAGACAGCGTCGGCTGTGAAAGAAACAGTCTCTCTGCAGCTGTGGAAAAACTCTGTTCTCTTGCAACCGCGAGAAAATACCGTAGTACTCGAATATCCATAGGAACGCCCCCTTTTCTTATATCATACCACAGATTGCTATGCCTGTCAAGCATAACGGGATATTTAATATAAGTATTTGCTATTTTCAGCTTGCCATGCTATAATGAAAACAACAAAGAGACGGGGGTGAGCACATGGACGAGAACATCCGCCATAACCTGATTGATGCAGGCTGTGATGATGAATTTATTGAGCAATTCGACGCCTGCTTATGTGATAAAAAGCAATGCGAGAGAATGCTTGCCGCACACAGACGGATACTTCTCGACGAGGTTCATGCAAAGGAACACTGTATCAGCTGTCTTGATTATCTGGTTTTCATGATGAAAAAGGAGGTCGATCTCAAATGATGAAAATGCTTGGTTCGCTGATTGCTTCGGCTGCGTTGATACTGGCACCAACTGGCTGCGGACTGTCTCTTAAATCCAGTAGTTCATCTAAAAAAGCGTTTCCGGTCACACAGGTATCTGCTGCTGTCAAAGGATCGGATTATCAGTATACGGCGCAGGATGTCCGCATTCTGCGAGATTATCTGCTGAATATACCGGTTGACCTTGATCTCAGAGACAAGCCCTATGATCTGAACGGTGATAAGAAATGGAATGCGTTTGATCTGACTTTGATGAAACATATAATGATGGAACCGGAGCCGGATAATGATACACTTGTCATTTATTTCTCCCGCACAGGCAATACCGAGAAGATAGCGGAATACCTGATAGAATTGACCGCTGCGGACAGCTATGTGATCGAAGCGTTGGTACCTTACACCGATGATGACATCAAATATCAGGACGATAACTGCCGAGCGAATAAGGAGCAGAATGATAAGACTGTTCGCCCCGGGATCGCAAACCCTATCAAGTCTATCGACAGCTATGATACGATCTTCCTCGGCTACCCGATATGGTGGGGACAAGAGCCTCGTATCATCGACACGTTCCTTGAAAGCTATGACTTCTCAGATAAGACGGTCATTCCGTTCTGCACATCAGGCAGCAGCGGTATTGCGGCAAGCGAGAAGAATATCGCAGACCTTGTGCCGATCGGGAATCCGCTCAAGGGAAGACGTTTTCCTGCAAGTGCCACAAAGGACGATATAAAGGAGTGGGTTGATACGCTTCCGCTTAATAATGAAAAATCCGAAGCAAAACTGCTGATCTCCGTGAACGGGCAGGAGCTTACCGCATCATTCGCTGACAGCACTGCTGCTAAGGAGCTTGCAGAAAAGTTGAAAGCAGAGCCTGTTACCATTGCACTGAACGAATACGGCGGATTTGAAAAGGTCGGTAAGCTGCCGTGGTCACTTACAAGAACAGATGTAAACATAGAAACAGAACCATGCGACATCATGCTCTATCAGGGAAATCAGATGACGATATTCTACAACTCCCATTCGTGGAGCTACACAAAGCTCGGACATATCGAGAATACAACACAGGAAGCATTAAAAGCATTATTCGGTGAGGGCAATATTACTGTTACGCTCTCCCTGAAATAAAGGAGGATACACCATGAAGAATGTACTCGTTATTTCATCAAGTCTGCGTAAGAACTCCAACTCTGAACAGCTTGCTGTTTCTTTTGCAGAAGGTGCAAAATCGGCAGAAAACGAAGTTGATGTCATTTCTCTGCGAGATAAGGAGATCAAGTTCTGTATCGGCTGCCTTGCCTGTCAGAAAACGCAGCGTTGTGTCATACACGATGATGCTGATGCGATCCGTGAGAAGATGCTTCACGCCGATGTGCTTGTGTTTGCTACGCCGATCTACTACTACGAAATGAGCGGGATCCTGAAAACCATGCTTGACAGAGCAAATCCGCTGTATTCATCGGACTATCAGTTCCGTGAGATCTATGCGCTTGCAACGGCTGCCGAAGATGAAGAACACGTTCCCGAAAAGGCATTTTCAGGCATTGCGGGTTGGGTGGACTGCTTTGAAAAGGCAAAGCTGGTCGGTACGCTGTTCTGCGGAGGCGTTACCGCACCGGGAGAGATAAATGACAATGCAAAACTGAAAGAAGCCTATGAAATGGGCAGAAATATCTGAGAAGGTACTGAAAATGAAAGACGAAATGCTGACTTTAACACAGGAATGAGACAAGACCTTCCCGAAATCCGATAAGGTTGACCACAAGAAGGACTCTTTCCACAATCGCTGCGGTATCACGCTTTTAATAGATTTCATCTATATATTGCAGCTTTTGACTGGTATTGCCCATGTATCAGAGCTGCAGTGCCCTGTTTCGGGGCGCTGCTGTTTGCATTGTATTATTTACACATCGTAATCGCTTTTTGACAATTCCCGCTTCATAAGGCAAAGATCGGCCGCATTCAGGTTTGTTTCATGCACATAGTTGTTTGTCAGCACATAGTTTTCAGACGCTCTCGTTTTGCTGTATGCGACCATTTCCGTGGTGATCTTATCCGGCAGCTGACAGTGCAAAATAAAACCAATCCCCGAAGTGCGTGCAATTCACTTCGGGGATTTACGATTGTTTTACATTTGCTGAAGCCGATGCAGTTCTTCCAGCAGCATTAAGAGCAGGAACACAGAGCCGATGACGGGAAGGAGCCCTTACGCGATGCGCTTGCTTTTGTTTTTTCCTGTTCAATGCCGATCAGCAGACCGCCTGCGCTTTTTTGACGCAGCACGGCTTGCAGCGGCAAATCTCAGCATGAATGCGCTTTCCTTCGGATTTCTGAGCGTTGCCTTTACAGCATCAGCCACGATGCTTTCAACGCCTTTGATCAGATAATTCTGTAAATCAAAATATTCATCCATGCCGTCACCCCAGTAATTGTTCAACAGCCTTTCTGACATCTGCCATATCAGCAGTGGGCTCAAAGCGTGCAAGAACAGTACCGTCTCTTCCGATCAGGAATTTCGTGAAATTCCATTTGATATATGCTTTGTCGCCGAACTGCTTGTTATTCATATCAGCGAACTTATTCAGTGCAGCATTTTTGATGCCCCTGGTATGACCGCATCTTGATCGTCTTGCCGTGTTCATCGAAAAACTTGATCGCATCGCTGCCGGGCGTAACGGTAAAGCCGGCTTTTTCCCATTGCGCGGCAGTTGCGATGAAGGTCGCATCGGGCTTCTGCGTGAAGAATTCCAGCGCAACCGAAGCCGGATGCTTGAATACGCGCCCCTGAAACCGCAGGAATTCGGTCAAAAGCGGCGCATTTTCGGACATTTTCCGGAGCATCTGCGCTCCGGCATCACTGTATCCGCCAAGCGGGGTGAGGTAACTGGTATTTGCCATTTACTTTCCTCCATTTTATTTTACACTTTAAATTGCGATTAGTCAAGCTTTTTGTGTCGAACCTTTGTGTCGAACCGGGCACTTTTTCTCAAAATTCGTCTGATTGCCTAAAAAGCGACCGTTTGCTTTGTGCAGAGCGCCGATGCGGCGGGCTGTTCCCGCTGGATAAAACAACGGTTTTGCGTTTGCCTCTGTTGATGTAATCGGAAATCATGATATATCCCTCCTTGATTTTGCAAGATGAATATGATATAATCAAATCAAAATATAGTGCAGTGCTGTCCATAACCACTTTGAAGGAGGTCTGTGGATTATGTTTATAAAGCCAAAACCAACAAAACCAATCCCAACGGAACAAAAAGAGATTCGAAAGCCAGATTTAAAGCCATTATCCAGAGATTATGTGCTTGCACATAAAACGCTGAAAATATTATCCATGGAATATGTGATTGAACATGGAATTGATTGGGAAGATGATGAAATCGGGTTTGATGAAGCAAATTTCTACTATGTTTG
>CAMHUJ010000066.1 GCA_946188175.1 uncultured Ruminococcus sp. | reverse complement strand
TGTCCGCTGCGGATTTTCTGCGGCGGACAGTTCTCTTTGCATGAAACTATCTATAACAGTATGGAAAATAAATTGTTTTTCAGCAAACTATACAAATGTATCGGAAAATGCTTGACTTTTCGCGGATTTTTCTGTATAATCAATGAGTGCAAAGATTCTATATCTCTGCCCTGCGCAGCGATATATGCAAACGAACAATGCAAAGGAGTGACTAAGCTATGAAGAGAACATACCAGCCGAAGAAGCGTCATCGCAAGATGGAACATGGCTTCCGCAAACGTATGGCAACCGCGAATGGCCGCAAGGTTCTGGCTCGCCGCCGTGCAAAGGGTCGTGCAAAGCTGACCTACTGATCCGATACGCAAGTAAGAGGGCCACAAGATATTGTGGTCCTTTTTTACTATGCGAAATGTCAACGCTCCCCGGGGGAGAAGCCTATGCTTTTTACGCAGATACTCAACCAGAACGCAGACTTCCAGCGGCTCTACCGCTCCGGTGCGTTCTGCTCGCTGGGCAGCGCACTGCTCTATGTCAGACCGAACCGTCTGCCCTATAACCGCCTCGGCATCACCGCAGGCAAAAAGATCGGCAATGCTGTCAAACGAAACCGCGCAAAGCGCATCATCCGCGAGGCATACCGCGCTGCGGAGCCGCTGCTCCCGATCGGAATTGACCTCGTTGTCGTTGCAAGAAGCTCGCTGCCGGAGCAGTCCTCGACCGTTCTGACAGAGCGCTTTCTGACAACCGGCGTGAAGCATTGCTACGGCGTCAGCAGCGGAGAGATTCCCTGCACGCCGAATCCGCAGAATCATAAAAAAACGCGCGGCGGCAGAACCGCGAAGCAGTCATGAAGCTGCTGCGGCGTATTTATGCCGCACCGATCCGCTTTTACCGGCGCTTCATTTCGCCGCTCTTTCCGGCAGTCTGCCGCTACAGACCGACCTGCTCGGCATATGCCCTCGAAGCAATCGAACGCTTCGGCATTTTCCGCGGCACATGGCTCGGTACGCTCCGGATCCTGCGGTGCAATCCCTTTTCAAAGGGCGGCTGGGACCCTGTTCCGCTGCAGTTTGATCTGCTGGGCAGGCATAAGGTCCCGCAGCCGGATCCGCTTTCAAAAGCGCAGCGGCTTGCGCTGGAATATGATCTGCTGCTCGCAGACCGGACGAAATGGCACGGCAGAAAAGCCGCGCGCAAATGACAGAATATTGAATTATCGTGTTCCATTGAACGGAGGAAACGCATTTGAGTCTCATCGCAAAGCTGTTCGGCTGGATTATGTACCTGATCTACCAGATCATCCCCAGCTACGGTATCGCTATTATCCTGTTTACAATCGTTATTAAGCTGCTGACGCTTCCGAATACCTATAAAATGCAGGTCAATCAGGCGCGGCAGGGCTTGATCGCGCCGAAGCTCGAAAAAATCAAAAAATCGTTTGCGAACAATCCGCAGCGTTTTCAGGAGGAGCAGAATAAGCTCTATCAGCAGGAAGGCATCAACCAGACTGCCGGCTGCCTCGGCTCGATCCTGACCATGATCCTGCTGCTCGGTGTTTATCAGGTTGTTTACCGTCCGCTGACCTATGTTCTGCGGCTCGAACCGGAGCAGATCACGCAGGCGAAGGATCTGCTGGTCAAGTGGCTTGAAACCCAGAATATCACCGAGAAATATATCAACGGCAGAACAGAGCTGATTCTGCTGAAATATGTAAAGTCCAATCCGGAGATTTTCAGCTCTATGGGCGGCTTTACGGACAAGCTCGCGGGCTTCAACAATAACTTCCTCGGCTTTGATCTGGCAGGCGTTCCGAGTCTGCATCCGGAAAACGGCTGGAGCTTTACCGCTGTCATGCTCGTTCTCCTGCCTGTTCTCGCAACGATTGCACAGCTCGTCACGACGGTCATTACGCAGCGCCACAGCCGCAAGATCAATCCGGCTGCTGCACAGTCTATGGGCGCCATGAATATCATGCTTTACACCTCACCGCTGATGACGCTCTGGATCGGTATGTCCGTTCCGGCTGCTATGAGCTTCTACTGGGTTGTCAACTCGATCATTTCACTGGCTGTTCAGCTGATGCTTTATAAGTATCTTTCCGGAGAACGGCTTGAGAAGATCAATGAACGCGAAAAGGCAAAGCAGATAGCCAAGGGGCCGACATGGATGCAGCGTATGATGGAGCAGTCCCAGCAGCAGCTTGCCGAGCAGGAAGCAATGAAGAACGGAACCGGCAACGGAAACCGTACCCGCTATACGGACGGTGACGACGGCATGTCCCGCAAGGAGCGCGCCGAATATGAAAAAACGCTGATAGAAGCAGCCAGAAAACGTGCTGCTTTGAAATACGGAGACGATATTCCGGCGGAGCAGAGCTCTGATCCGGACTGATCCTCTGCACAGGATTGATGCTCCGCAAAATCTGTAACGAAGGGAGATCAGACCGAAATGACCGAAATCTTTACCGCTCCGACTTTAGAGGAAGCGAAGCAGAAGGCAGCCGATGCATTCGGCGCACCGATTTCTGAGATCACATTTCAGGTTCTGGAGGAGCCGAAGCGTTCCCTGCTCGGCGGCCTCTTTGGCAAAAAGGAAGAATACCGCGTTGAGGCAAGCTACACTGCCCCTGCTGCACCGGAAGCACCGGCTGAGACCGCTGCACCTGTCGTCAGCGAGCCGGTAACCGAAGAACCTGCTGCTGAGGAAGCAGCCTCCGCCGTATTTGAGGATGAAGCAGACGATGATGCAAAGCCGGATGTTCCGGATGAGATTCAGCTTGAAAAAATGCAGATCGGTGCGGCATATCTGGAACAGGTTCTCGCACAGCTCGCACCGGAGGTCAAGTGCACCGGAAAGCTCGAAAACGGCATTTCGTTCTCGCTTGAGGGCAACGGCGCAGGCAGTCTGATCGGCAGACGCGGCGATACGCTGGATGCGCTCCAGTATCTCACCTCTATGGTCGCAAACCGCGGCGACAAGGATTATGTCCGCCTGACGATTGATACCTGCGGCTACCGTGAAAAGCGCAGAAAGGCGCTGCAGGAGCTTGCACAGCGCATCAGCAAGAGCGTGCTCCGCACCGGCAGAAGCGTTGCGCTGGAGCCGATGAATCCCTACGAGCGCCGCATCATTCACTCCGCCGTGACCGAGATCGAGGGCGTTTCCTCGCATTCGTCCGGCGAAGAGCCGAACCGTAAGGTTATCATTACGAATGATTCCGCACCGGAATACAAGCGCGATGACCGCAATGCACGCGGCATCCGCGACAATAAGTTCAACCGCAATGACCGCCGCGGCGGCAGAGGCGGAAGAGACGGCAGACGCAATGACCGCGGTGAGCGCAGAGACCGCCGCCCGAGCGGTGAGGGTCCGCGCAAGCTCGATCTTTCGACCAGCTTTGAAAAGGATTATAAGCGCCCGAAGCCGGAAGATGCGCTGAATGCCGGTGTTTACGGTAAAATTGATATCTGAACCATGAGGGCGGCAGCAAAGCCGCCCTTCTTTTTTGAGGTAGCTATGAGTACGATTGCTGCGATTTCAACCCCGAATGCAGTCGGCGGCATTGCGATGATCCGGATTTCCGGTGAGGATGCGATTGCGGCTGCATCGCAGATTTTTACCCCTGCCGGAAACGTGAAAGTGACGGAGATGCGCGGTTATACCTGTGCATACGGCTGGATTGCCGACGGCGGTCAGCGGCTCGATGATGTCGTCCTGACGGTGTTCCGTGCGCCGCACAGCTATACCGGCGAGGACACTGTCGAGATCACCTGCCACGGCGGTATTTATCTCTCAAAGCAGATTTTATCGCTGCTTCTGCGCTGCGGCTGCGAGCCTGCCGGAGCCGGTGCATTCACAAAACGCGCATTCCTCAACGGGAAGCTCTCGCTTTCACAAGCGGAAGCGGTTATGGATGTGATTCGTGCGGACGGCGATGCAGCGCTGCGCCAGGCAAATCTAGCGAAGCAGGGTAAGCTGCACGAACGTATGTTCGAAATCAGTGAACGACTGGTTAATATGATGTCCGCATTTGCATATTGGCTCGATGATGCGGAGGAAATGCCGCCTGAGCTGGAACGCGGCAGTCTTTTGCAGGATTTGTCAGCGCTGCATCAACAGCTTCGGCAGATGTCTGTGGATTATCAGAACGGACGGATTCTGCGCGAGGGCATCCGGACGGTGCTGCTCGGCAGACCGAATGCAGGCAAATCCTCTGTCATGAACTGGCTTTGCGGAATGCAGCGCAGCATCGTGACCGATATCGCCGGTACGACGCGTGATGTCATTACGGAACAGGTTAAAATCGGCGAATTTACGCTGCTTTTGTATGATACAGCGGGCTTGCGCGAAACCGATAATGCAATCGAGTCAATCGGTATTTCACAGGCATATCAGGCGCTGGATACGGCTGATTTTGTGATTTATGTTGTAGATGCAGCTGTCGGTATGCTGCCTGAGGACAGGGAGATCATTGCTTCGTGCAAGGATCGCCCGCTGCTTGTGTTATGGAATAAGACTGATTTGACGGATTCGCAGCCACCGGAGTTAAATGTGCCTGTGCTGACGATTTCTGCACTGCACGCGGATACTTATGCACCGCTCGAATCGCAGATGAAAGAGATTTTTCAGGATCGGGCGTTCTCCAATCAGCCGACGATCATGAATGAGCGGCAGAATGCGCTGATTTTGCGCGCGGCAGAACGCATTTCTGTTTGCTGCGGTCTTCTGAGAGAGGATGCCGAACTGGATATGATTTACGCGGAGCTGGAGGATGCTGCGCATGCGCTCCGTGAAATCGACGGCGATGATGTCACGGATGATGTCATTGAAGGCGTCTTTTCCAAGTTTTGTGTCGGAAAATAATGTTCCACGTGGAACATTCCGGTTTAATGACGATAAAATGTTCCACGTGGAACAATAAGGAGTGAAGAACATGCCGGAGATTATTCCGTTTGACGTTGCGGTGATCGGCGCAGGGCATGCGGGCGTCGAGGCGGCGGTTGCTTCGGCACGCCGCGGATGCAAAACGGCGCTGTTTACGATCTCGCTGGATCAGATTGGCAATATGCCGTGTAATCCGTCGATCGGCGGCAGTGCAAAGGGGCATTTGGTGCGTGAGATTGATGCGCTCGGCGGTGTTATGGGCGAAGCGGGTGATGCATGCTGCATTCAGATGCGAATGCTGAATCTAAGCAAGGGCGTATCGGTGCACAGCCCCCGTGCGCAGGCGGACCGCCGCAAATATCATACATATATCAAGCAAATCTGCGAAAACACGCCGAATTTGCAGATTATACAAACCGAAATCGCTGATATCGAAATCGACGAAAACCAGAGCGTGAAGGCGGTTGTGAACCGGTTTGGCGCGAAATACCCCTGTAAAGCGGCGGTGCTCTGCACGGGAACATTTCTGAACGGCATGGTTTACATCGGAAAAACCGGCGTAGAGAGCGGACCTGATGCCTGCCTGCCTGCACGGTCACTTTCTGTAAAGCTGACAGCACATCATATTGCGCTTCGGCGCTTTAAGACAGGTACGCCGTGCCGTGTACATCGCAGAAGCATCGACTATTCAGTGTTGCAGCCGCAGTACGGTGACCCGAATCCGCAGCCGTTTTCGTATGCGCCGAATGCAAAGGTGTTCCGCAACGACGCTGTGTGCTATATAGCGAACACGACAGAGGAAACGCACCGGATTATCCGCGAGAATATTCAGGAATCGCCGCTGTATTCGGGTATGATTCACGGTGTCGGTCCGCGGTATTGCCCTTCAATCGAGGATAAGGTGATTCGTTTTCCGAGCCGGGAGCGGCATCAGATTTTTGTGGAGCCGACCGGACTGGATACCGAAGAAATGTACATGCAGGGTTTCAGCACATCGCTGCCGGAACATGTGCAGATTCAGATGTATCGCAGCGTGAAGGGACTGGAACACGTTGAAATCATGCGCTCGGCATATGCGATTGAGTATGACTGCATCAATCCGCTCTGCCTTTCGCATACGCTGGGATTCCGCGGATTTCACGGTCTGTATGCCGCCGGTCAGTTCAACGGCACGTCCGGATATGAGGAGGCTGCGGCGCAGGGCCTCATCGCAGGAATCAATGCGTCTGCATTCGTAAAAGGCGAGCAGGAGCTTGAATTATCACGTAAAAGCTCGTATATCGGCACGCTGATTGACGATCTGGTTACAAAAGGCACGGAGGATCCATACCGTATGATGACAGCGCGCAGCGAATACCGTTTGTCGCTTCGCCATTCCAATGCGGATGCGCGCTTGACTGAAATCGGGCGGCGCTACGGGCTGATTTCAGATGAGCGCTGGGCGAATTATTCCGCGAAGATGAGCCGGATTGAATCGGGTATTGAACGGATTAAATCGACGAGTGTACGTCCGGAAGCAGTGAATGCGTATCTCGAAAACGCAGGAACAACGCCGATTTCACAATCTGTTCGTCTGGATGCGCTGATGCGCCGTCAGCAGGTGAATTGTGCCGATATTCTCTCTGCGCTGGGAATTGATCTCGGATTGCAGGGTGAGGAACCTGCGGAAGTCAGCCACAGAATCAAATATGAGCAGTATATTGCGCGTCAGGATCAGCAAAACGCGCATCTCGCACATTTGGAAAAGATTAGATTGCCGCAGAATTTGGATTATCATGCGGTGCACGGACTTTCTTCGGAAGCGGTCGAGAAACTGACAAAGCAGATGCCGGAAAATCTGTCGCAGGCATCGCGTATTTCCGGTGTTTCTCCGTCCGATGTATCCATTCTGATGACGTGGCTGAAAGCAGGTGGTTATCATGGTGAATGAAATGCCGTTTTCGGCTTGCGAGACGCTTTTTGCGCGGAATCACCTCGAGTTGGATCGGCAGGCGTATGAGAAGCTCGATGCTTATGCGTATCTGCTGATTGCGGAATCGGAGCGGCAGAATGTCACGGCTGTACGCACTTTGCCGGAAATTTGGGCGCGCCATTTCCTCGATTCTGCATATCTGACAGGGGTTGTGACCGGCGGAAATGTGCTTGATCTCGGAACCGGCGGCGGGATTCCGGCAATTCCGCTTGCCATTCTGAATCCGTCGCTCCGGATTACGATGCTGGACAGTGAATTGCGAAAAATAGAGTTTTGTCAGCATGCGGTCAGTGAACTCGGTCTGGATACGAAAGCGGTTTGCGGCAGGGCTGAGGAGCTTGCGCGGGAACCGGAATATGAAGCAAAATATGATTTTGCAGTATCCCGTGCCATGGCAAACGGTTCGATGCTGACGGAGCTTGCAGTACGGTTCCTGAAAACCGAAGGCTGCCTGATTGCAATGAAAGGCAGACAGTATGACCCTTCGGCGGAGCGCTTTTCCGAGGCAGCATCGGTACTTGGCTGCCGTGTGGAACATGAAACGGAATATGTGCTTGAGGGTGAAGTGAAACACCTGATTTCTGTCCGGAAGGAATCGGATACACCGGCACAATATCCGCGCAGATACGCGAAAATCAAGCGGAGTCCACTGTGAGCTGAAACGGAATGTTCCACGTGGAACATTCCGTTTTTTCATAGAAAATTATGAAGATTGTCAAAGAAAGCGGTAACAAAGCGATTGCAAATGTATACAGTTTGGAAATGCGGTTGACTTTCCGTCGCGATCACGATATAATATAACATAGAGATAATATGCAATACCGGATGCGTAACAGAAAGGAATCTGCAACATGAACAACGACCGTTTTTCAGATACTACGGAACTTCCGGTTCCGCGCGCGCCGCGTGTCCCGCGGAAGCCGCAGAATCAGC
>CAMHUJ010000065.1 GCA_946188175.1 uncultured Ruminococcus sp. | reverse complement strand
TCACCAGCAGATCACGCAGCCGCAAATGATTCTCCAATCCAATCTCTCCTCATTCGGAAATTCTTCTGTCTTTATCCCCGTTATTATACACGAAAACAGATAATTTGTCAAACATCATATCATAAAATGCGCCGCATCCCTGAAAAACACGTTTTCGCCGTCCGGTTTTTGTAGCAATATGACCCAAACTGCATAGAATAAGGCAAACGGCAAAGCCGCAATTTTTGGGAGGTTATGATGCAAAGAACATATTTTCTGGGCGGTGCATCTCCGTCAGGATTTTCAACATTCTTCTGGACAGCGCACCGCGACTGTTACGGATACTATCTGAAAGGCGGTCCCGGCACCGGCAAATCGACGCTGATGAAAAAAATCGCAGCAGCCTTTTCGGGCGAGGATATCTCCTGCTGGCACTGCGCCTCGGACCCGCGCTCGCTCGATGCCGTCGTACTGGAGGAACGCGGCGTTTTCATCGCAGATGCGACCGCGCCGCATGAATCCGGCACACCGCTCCCCTATGTCACCGGAGAGACTGTTGACCTTGCGGCAGGACTCTCCCCCGCCGTACTGCAAGAGAACCGCACGGAGATCCTGCGTCTGTACCGTGAGAATCAGTCGGCGCATATGCAGGCGCGCAAGGGAATCGCAGGCATCGCCGAAATGGAGGAGATCATCGCGGACACCGGCGCACTGGCTTTGCAGCAGGAAAAGCTGCACGGCTTTGCGGCAAGGCTCGGCAAACGCCTGATCCCGCGCGCAAACGGTCAGCAGGGGGATGTACTCTCCCGTCAGAGTGCGGCACTGACCCCCGAGGGATATCTCCGGTATCTGCCGGAGGGCTTCGACCTGATCCTGATTCACGATCCGCTGCGGATCGCAGGCGCCGTCCTGCTGCGGCAGCTCGCGGAATATGCAGCCGGTTCCGGCAATCTCTGCGAGGTGACGCAGGCGCTCACCCGTCCGGATTTTCCGCCGGTGATGCTGATACTTCCGGCGCAGCAGCTGATTCTCGCCGCCGTCACGGAGCTCTCCGCGCCCGATCTTCCGGCACCGGTCTCCTGCATCCGGATGCAGCGGTTTTATGATGCCGCGCTGCTGAAAAAGCACCGTTCGCTGCTGCGGTTTTGCAGCCGTACCGCCGCACAGACCGAGCAGCGGGTGATCGCACTGCTCTCTGATGCGCTGCAAATCCACGATGATCTGGAATCCTATTATATCCGCGCGCTCAACCCTGCATTCCTCGACCGCACTGCCGCGACAATGATTCAAAGAATCGCATCGTAAATCGAAAATAGTTAGGAGTGAGGAGTTGCGGTGCGGCTTCGCCGCGATTACTATAAGTTAGAAATGAGAAATTAGAAATGTGGTATCGCCTTACGGCGATGATTTGAATTATTTTTCTCTATTCACTCTTCACTTTCTTCATATAATATTTCAATCGTCCGCGAAGCGGACACCTTAACTCCTATCTTCTCACTCCTAACTCCTCACTTTCTCCATATAGGAAGAAATGCCGCTCGATTCACGCTGTTACGCGAAAACCGAGCGGCTTTTTTTATCATCATATCAAAAATGGGATTCTTAAGGGATAGTATCCCTTAAGCAGGAGTTTGAGGGCAGAGCCCTCATTACAAATGCATCGCAGATACCGCAACTCACGAGCGGTTGAAGGCTAAAACTGCTTCGTAGCACATATAGACGTCGATCTTGCTGACGACCTCAAACGGCGCGTGCATGGAGAGCACCGGCACACCGACATCTACCGTATCAATGTTCAGATTTGCGAGGTATGCAGCGACCGTGCCGCCGCCGCCGAGATCGACCTTTCCGAGCTCACCGGTCTGCCAGATGACGCCTGCCGCATCAAAGAGCGTGCGCATCTTTCCGATGAACTCCGCGGACGCATCCGAGGAGCCGCTCTTGCCGCGCGCACCGGTATACTTCATCATGCAGACGCCGTAATTGATAAATGCGCAGTTTCTGCGGTCATTGACATCGGCAAAGGTCGGGTCGAATGCCGCGGTCACATCCGCAGAAAGGCACTGCGAATTCGCAAAGACCGTATGCGCCTCGGTGCCGAATGCAGCAGCCAGATCCTTCATGAAATGATAGAAATATGCCGACTGCAAGCCGGTATTGCCCTCGCTGCCGATCTCCTCCTTATCGGTCAGAATCACGACGGCAGTATGCTGCGGATGCTCTGTGTTCAGCAGTGCCGCGAGCGACGGATATGCGCAGACGCGGTCATCATGCCCGTATGCGCCGATCATGCTGCGGTCAAAGCCGAGATCACGCGCATTGCCTGCCGGAACGATCTCCAGCTCGGCAGAGAGGAAATCCGCCTCGGTAATGCCGTATTTTTCATTGAGGATCTGCATGATGCGCAGCTTGACAAGCTCGCTGCCCTCATCGCTGCGGAACGGACGTGAGCCGATCAGCAGATTGAGCTCCTCTCCCTTGATGCCCTGACCGAGCGTGCGCTTGACCTGCTCCTGCGCCAGATGCGGCAGCAGATCGGTCACGCAGAACACCGGATCGGCAGGGTCCTCGCCGACCGTAATCTGCACGACGGAGCCGTCCTTCTTTGCAACGACGCCGTGCAGTGCCAGCGGCAGAACCGTCCACTGATATTTCTTGATCCCGCCGTAATAATGCGTTTTGAGCAGCGCAAGCTCACCGTCCTCATAGAGCGGCATCTGCTTGAGATCAAGGCGCGGCGAGTCGATATGCGCTGCAGAGAGCCGGATGCCGTCCTCAAGCGGTTCGCTGCCGATCACCGCTGCGATGATCGCCTTGCCGCGGTTGCAGGTATAGATCTTATCGCCCGCCTTGACCGCATCGCCGCGCTTCCAGAGACGGAAGCCCTGTTTCTCCAGCAGCGCCGCAGCATAGGCAGCCGCCTCACGCTCGGTCTTGCCGTGATCGAGGAAGGTCTTATAGCCTTCGCAAAATGCGTCGCATTCTGCGATTTTTGCATCATCGAGCAGCAGTGCCGCATTCTTCTTCTGCATCAGCAGAGATTCCTTCAACGCCTTGACTTTATCCTGATTTTCCAAAGTGATTTCCTCCTTGTCGATTGTTTGTGATTCATAATATGCTTCCGCCTTCTGCCGCAGCATCCGGACGACCTGTCCGACTGTCTCCGACAGCGCGGATTTGCTTCCGTGATTTTCAATCACCGCATCGGAATGCGCGCGAAAGAACGCCTCTGTATGCTGTGCATTCATGCGCTGCTCCGCCTGTATGTCTGTCAGTGCATCGCGTTCGATGATCCTTGTCCGGCGCACATCATGCGGCGCGATCACCGAGATCACGGCACTGCAAAAGCGGTCGATGCCGCTCTCGAACAGCGTCGGCGCATCGAGCAGAATGATGCGGCTGCCGTTTTCTGCAAATTTCTCTGCCTGCTGCCGGATCATCCGCGTAATATAGGGATAAATGATCGCCTGATACCGCGCCCGTGCTGCTTCATCACTGAAAATCAGCGCTGCGACGGCTTTCCGGTTCATCTGACCGTCCGGCAGAAGAATACTGTCTCCGAAGACGCGCTGCATCGCCGACAGACAGGATGAGCCGCGTGCGACGACCTGCCGCGCGACCGTATCCGCATTGATGACCGCGATGCCTTCCGCTTCAAACAGACGGCTGACGGTTGTCTTTCCGGCGCCGGTCTGACCGGTCAGCCCGACGACATAGCTGTTCACTCTGATACGCCCCACATCCTTTCCGTTAGCCTCAGCTATATTATACCACACTTCGGCGGAAAAAGCAACAAATACAGGGAGGAAGTAGGAAGGCGGCGTTAAAGTAGGAAGGAGCAAGGAGGAGGGAGGAAGTTTGTTCGGAGTTAGGAGAGAGGAGTTAGGAGTTGTGGTGCGGCTGCGCCGCGATCAAAATATTTTTCACTCTTCACTGACAAACAATCTGTCTTACTATCTATGTATAGATACTTAGTTTCTTAGATTCTTTGTTGCTTTACAGTGCGAAAGCGCTGCCTAACGAACTATCTGACTATATCCAGATAATTCGGCAGATCGTTCGTAAGTGAAAAGTGAAGCGTAAAAAAATCATTTCCAATCATCCGCAGCAGGCGGATACCTTTACTCCTCACTCCTCTCTCCTCACTCCTAACGCATCATCACTTTCTCCCTCCTCCTTGCTCCTTCCTCCTTGAGATTATTGCTTTTTCTGCGAAAATGTGGTATAATTGCAGCAGAATGCATGTACCGATTGGAGTGAATTCCGATGCAGAACCGAAACAACAAACTGACCCTGCGTCCTGCCCTTCCGCAGGATAATGATAACATCCGCAGTATTCTGGAGCATTCCGGCACCGGCGGCAGCATCGACGTACAGCAGCTGCGCGGTGAATCCCCTCTGGCATCCTACGGCGCAGACGGCGACGATGCGCGCATTTTCACCGCAGACGATGCAGAAATCGGCAGGCTTGCCGCAGTCGGCGGCGTGATCCTGCGAACCGAATATCTCGGCGGCATTCCCGCACGCTGTGCCTATCTGCCGCGGCTCAGGATCCACAAAGCCTATCAGGGCACTTTCCGGCAGACCGCTGAAATGTATGCGCTGCTCGGGACGCAGCTTTCGGGCTGTGCCTGCTGCTATACCGCCGTACCCGAATCCGATGCGCGGTTTATCCGCATCCTCGAGCAGCAGCACCGCAGCCTTCCGGCGCACCGGTATCTCGGGAAATACACCGTCTACTGCTTCCGCGGCGACAAAAAGCTGCTGCCGCTGCAATCGCGCACGGACGGCTTTGATACGCTGATGCATCTGTATTATTCGCAGTATGCACTCACGCCCTGCAAGCCGGATTCCGCAGGCTTCGGCAGGCAGCGATTCTTCGGCTACCGCAAAAACGGCGAGCTGCTCGCCTGCTGCTTTGTCGGCGATCAGCAGCAGACCAAATCCTACAAAATCCGCGCATATGACGGCGCCCGCGATAAGCTCACAAAGCTGCCGGTGCAGCTGACGGGCTATCCGCAGATTCCGCCTGCCGGAAGCGAGATCCGGCACGGCGTCGTGTCCTATCTCTATGTCAGAGACAATGATCCGGCACTGTGCAGACGCTTTCTGCGGTCGGTCGCAGCGGTCTCGGGATTTCCGGTGCTGATCTGGGGCGGCTATGCGTCGCACCCGCTCAGCGGCGCGCTCAGACACATGCACAGCTTCCGGTTCGGCTTCCGTCTCTATGAGGTTCTCTGGGACGGCGCCGCCCCTGCGATCAACGGAAAGATCGGTCTGGAAGCCGCACTCATTTAACTGACATCAAGGAGGACAACATGGAACAGAAACAAGATCATCCGAACAGCCCCGTCCCGCCGGTATACGCTTCCCCCGCGCTGAACAATCAGCGCAAACCGACACCCGAGGAGGAAGCGGAATTCCGCGCATATTTGCAGCAGCATCCGGAGCTGACCGGGCGCCCTGCCAACCGGCTCGACGGTCCGAAATGGCTCTTTGTCTTCGTCATAGTCTCCATGATTCTCGGCATTATAATATTCTGCGTCGGCGCGTGGCTGAATGACAGCGCGCGCGATCTGAGCGATCTTCTGATCCCGATCGGGCTGGTACTGGCAATCGGCTGCCCGACGGTCGGCGTTGTGATCGACAAGCTCCGGCGCGAGAAGAAGGACGGACCGGATGCCTCTCTCGTTTCATATCCGACCGCCAGAGGTCCGCAGGTGCCCACAGAATCAGACGCAAACTATGAGAAGCATACACCTGCTGCATGGATCATGGTCTGCGGCGGGCTCGGCATACTGCTTCTGATCGCAGCATGCGTGCTTCTGTCCGTGTATACGGATGAGACTGCCGCGATTCTGAGCAGCGGAACCGGAACCCTCGGCTGCCTGCTGCTGACAATCAGCCTTGCAGCGGACGGGCGGCATGACGGCGCTTTGACATGGGGCATATTCACTGCCGCTTTATCCGGTATTTTTCTGCCGTGTCTGATCGACTATGCGCAGTCGGGGATGCTCTCTGCCGATACCCGTATTTTTTCTATGGCAGTATGCGGCGGCGTGCTGCTGTTCAGTCCGCTGATCTTCATTGCATTCCGGCTTCTGACCTGCCGCGAACAGCTGACTGCATCCTGTGCCGGTCAGCATGTCATTCACTCAAACCGCAGCGCACATCATGATCTGTATGCGCATTTCTGGGCATATGAATTCGATGAAACGCAATATATCCACAAGGAATACCTTGTCGTAAAGAACGCCCCCTGCCAGACCGAAGTACCGGTCCGCATCAATCCGAAGCATCCGCATATGTTCTACCGCCGCGGATTCCCCTACTGCTATATTTTCATTTCCCTGACAGGCTTCTTTCTTGTCGCCATTGCCTTTGTATCCTGAGAAACAACAGCAGCCGCAGAACCGGTTTTATTCCGGCTCCGCGGCTGTTTTCTGTTCTGTGGCAGGCAGCGGATAGTCCTCGCCTGCAAGCTGCGCGGTATAGTGCAGCAGAATATGCATCGCGTCGGCGACATCCAGCATACCGTTCTGATCGGTGTCGCCGTTGCGCTGCTGCGTCGCACTGACCGTCACGGGATTGCCTGCAACGGTCTCTGCATAGTAAATCAGCAGCATCTGCGCATCCTCCAGCGAGACCGTCCCGTCATCGTTGAAATCGCCGCAGCGGAATGCACGCGGAATCGCAGCAAGCTCCCGTCCCGCATCCTGCATGAGCTGCTCAGCCGCCGCAGAGGATTCTGCCGCTTTCAGCTTGTCCGACACCGATTTTTTCAGAACGGAAACCGCTTTCTGCTCCTCGGTATCATATTCCGTGAGGCGCCCTGTCGTCTGACGGTTCAGTGAGGCAAGACAGCGCTGCACGGTCTCCGCAAGAAACGCATCATGCAGAAAAGCACGCCGCTTTTCCAGATTGCTGCGGATATAATCGACGCATTCTGCGTAGGTCGTCCCGTTCTCCGGACCGATCGGCTTATAGGGCTTGCCGCCGAACATATGCCAGCGGATACGGTTCATTTCCGCGGCAGGCGCAATCGCATCACGCATCTGTATGATGCCGCCGGAAGGCTCGGTCAGCGCCGTGAGAAACGCATCGAATTTCTGTTCATAGAGCAGCGCAGCGCGCCGCGCAAAGGCATCATCCGCCCAGAGCCGCAGAATCCACGAGCGGTCGGTGATGCCGGTCAGTGACGCAGTCTCCGGCGAATATCCGCTGACGGGCACATAGCGCGCATAGATCGTCTCCGGCACGACGGAATAATGCAGCGCACCGTCCGTCCCCGTGACCGCCATGCTGTAATTCTGAAACGCAAGGTCAAAATCCCAGACCGGACCGTAATGCAGCTTGCCGTCGCCGGTCAGATCGGAGTCCTTATAGAAATAGAAGCTCGTCGTAAAGCCGTCCGTATTTTCGGTGATCTCCTGGATCAGATACCCGAGCGCGAGCGAATCGACATCGAAATATTCGCTGTAATGCTTTCCGAGGCTGTTGCAGCCGGTATCGGAATAGATCGCATCCTCCAGCGCCTGCACAAATCCGCGGATATATTCGGTCTGCGCCTTCGAGGCATATTCCGGCGCGCAGACATCAAAGATAACGCCGCGGTCTGTGACAAATTCGCCGTTCTTCGCGCGGCTGCGCACCTGAAATTGCAGCAGATAGCCGCCGGTGATGTCCGCCGGATCATTCGGGATATCATAATACTGATAACTGCCGTTTTCCTCGCCGTTGAGCGTGCCGCCGACGGTCTGCCTGCGGTAATCCCCGAGCGGCTTTTCGTTTATTTTCTGCGTCGCCTTCTCCAGATCGGTGATGCCGACGCGTTCCGGATGCACCTG
>CAMHUJ010000064.1 GCA_946188175.1 uncultured Ruminococcus sp. | reverse complement strand
TTCAGACAATAGTAAATCGCCGCAAATGTCCGGCTGACGCCGAGATGCCGGTCCAGAACATCCAGAACGGTCTCCATGCCTTTGTCATTGCAGACTGCCTTTGCGATAAAATCGCGCAGAATCTCCTGCGCCTCATCCGAGCTGATTTCCGCAAACTGTTCCGGCTCCGGCACAAGAAAGAGATCATCGGCGTAATCATATTCCAGAAGCCGCGCGGTCACTTCCAGATAAACCGTACACATGCCTGCCGCCAGCGAATAGACCTGCATTTTCTCCGGAATCGTATCATAGGAAGTCAGCCCGTCACGTTCCAGCAATTCCCAGACCTTGACAAACCAGATCTCCGCATTGCCCTCATAGGTCGTGATACCCCTGCGGATGCAGGATTCGATCTCATTCTGATAATTGACTTTCATGGTGCAGAACTCCTTTCAGATCATATCTTCCTTATTATACAACAATTCGCCCCGCAATGCAAGCCGTAATACTATATTAGTAGAAAGAAAAGCCGGAATTGCGGTATTCGCTGCGACAATGTTAAAATATAAATATTTATACGAGATATTGACAAAACAATATATTTGTGATATCATAATGATATCAATTGGATGTGCAACACATCCGGAAAGGATAGAATTATGAAAGAAAAAATTTTGACACAAAAGAAAAACGGCATGGCAATGCTCCTGCTCTTCCTCCTGCTCTATCTCGCAGGTGTCGGGGTATTCGTCTACGGCGTCACGGGCTTCGATTCGGAAGGACAAATCGCAGGGCTCCGCCTGACTGCCTTCATCATCGGTATCATCTGGATGAGCCTCGGCTGGCTCCCGATGCTCGGTCTGCGCATCCTCAAGCCGCAGGAAGCGCTCGTCCTGACCCTCTTCGGCAAGTACGTCGGTACGCTCAAGGGTGACGGCTTCTACTGGGTCAATCCCTTCTGCACCGCCTTCAATCCGGCTGCTTCGACCAAGCTCCGTCAGAGCGGCGATGTTGCACCGGACGGCGTCACGACAAATATTTCCATGGAGATGCCGACCAAGAAAATCTCTCTGAAAATGATGACACTGAACAATAACCGGCAGAAGATCAACGACTGCCTCGGCAATCCGGTCGAGATCGGCATTGCGGTCATCTGGCGCGTTGTCGATACGGCACAGGCGGTGTTCAATGTCGAAAACTACAAGGAATATCTCTCGCTGCAATGCGATACCGCGCTGCGCAATATCGTCCGGCTCTATCCTTATGACGTCGCACCGAATGTCGATACGACCGGCGACGGCATTGCGGACGAGGGCTCGCTCCGCGGCTCGAGCGAGGTCGTTGCGGCAAGAATCCGCGATGAGATTCAGCAGAAGGTCGAAAACGCAGGCATCGAGATCATCGAAGCACGCATTACCTATCTTGCATATGCACCGGAGATCGCAGCCGTGATGCTCCAGCGTCAGCAGGCTTCCGCAATCATTGATGCGCGCAAGATGATCGTAGACGGCGCAGTCGGCATGGTGGAAATGGCGCTTGAACGTCTGAGCGAGAACAAAACGGTCGAGCTGGACGAGGAGCGCAAGGCGGCAATGGTCTCCAACCTGCTCGTCGTGCTCTGCGGCAATCATGATGCACAGCCGGTTGTCAATTCCGGCAGCCTCTACTGATCATGGCAGCAAAAAAGCAGGTTCCGCTGCGGCTCTCCGAAAAGCTCTATGATGCCATTGCCGCATGGGCTGAGGATGATTTCCGCTCCGTCAACGGGCAGATCGAATATCTGCTTACAGAATGCGTCCGGCAGCGTAAGAAAAA
Organism: uncultured Ruminococcus sp.; assembly: GCA_946188175.1. Taxonomy (GTDB): domain Bacteria; phylum Bacillota; class Clostridia; order Oscillospirales; family Ruminococcaceae; genus Firm-04. The sequence goes on along the minus strand of CAMHUJ010000064.1, from coordinate 6,084 downwards.
CGGAAAATATGTCGGCGAGGAGATCGACGCACCGCCCGATCTCGACATCGACAAATTCGGATGATACCCTGATACAGCAAAATCCGCGAAGTCAGTCTGGCTTCGCGGATTGTTTTTTTAGGATGCGGTTGTTGCTGTCTGTGCAGTCGTTGTTGTTTTCGCTGCGGATGCGGTCGTCTGCACAGAAGTCGTTTTCACCGTTGATGCAGCGGTCGGTGCAGTTGTGGTTTTCGCTGTCGATGTGGTTGCAGCCGTTGTTGTTCCGGTTGTTGTCGTTGTTGCAGCGGTAGTTGTCTTTGCGGTGGTCGTTGTTGCAGCGGAAGTCTTTGCGGTGGTCGTTGTTGCAGCGGAAGTCTTTGCGGTGGTCGTCGTTGCAGCGGTGGTCGTGGTGGTAGTCGTTGTCGTGGTAGTTGTGGTCGTTGTCGTGGTGGTGGTCGTTGTCGTGGTCTCCGGATCGAGCAGATGCTCCCAGCCGACCTCACGCTGCGCAACAGTATTCGTCACATAATACAGCAGAATCATCTGCGCATCCGCGACCGTCAGATCGCCGCTGCCGTCGATATCCGCATTCGCAAAGCCGTGCAGATCAACCGGCGCACTCTCAAAGCCGGAAAGCGACGAGATATACCGATCGAGCACAAGCTGCGCGTCGATATTGTCAATCCGGTCGTCAATATTGAAATCGCCGCGCTGATAAATCTTCTCCCAGTGCGCATAGAGCGTGTGGGCATCGGTATTCGTCAGCTTCATGTTATCGGTGATCTGCTGCGGTCCGGCATCCTGCTCCTCCGCGGAATCCGGCTGTGCTTCCGGATTTTCACGTTTCTGCGGCTGCGTATACCAGCCGAGGAACTTCCACCAGTCGCGCTGCGGAACGGGCAGCGTCCCGTATGTTCCCGGATAATGCACTGTCTCCGGCGCATTCTCAACCGTACCGCCTGCCGCGTCAAACATCAGCGGCACATCACCGCTGACCGATACGGCATAGGTTGTAGGCTCGAGCTTGCCGTAGCTGTTGGAAATCTCCGCGGATATCTCATATTCGCCCGGCAGCTCCGGCGTCCAGACATCTGTTGCTTCGCTGTCTTTCAGTACGCGCACCGAGCGAATCACGCTATGCTGCGCACCGTTTCTGCGGATATGAATGACCTGCTCCGTCGAGAGATCGCTTGATAAGATCATGTCAATCGGCTTGCCTGTCTCCCCTTTTGCCGCGGAAATCCTGAAATCCGCTTTCTGCGGTGCACCCTCATACACATGGAATACAAAATCCGGACTGTCGATCATGCCGAATTCATTTGCGCCGGTCACATAGCAGGAATAATCGCCGACCGGCAGCTGATAATGAAAATGCTGACGCGAGGAAAGTGCGTAGTCACGGACATAAAGCGTATCAATCCGCGCGCCGTCCTTATCGTTGATGCCGAGCGCGAAGGTATTGCGCGTATCACTGTCCGCGGCAAAATCAATGACCTCGTTCGCACCGGCGTAGTCAATACCGCTGTTCAACCCGACCGATGCACGCTCCGGCGCTTTCGTATTAGAGAGCAGAATATACCACGCACCGGCGGTCTTGCCCTGACTGAGCTTCTGACCGGAAACCCAGCTGTCGCCGGAAAGGCCGCGGCTTTCAGAAACCGCGCTCTCAATGACATGATAGGTCTGATTCAGCTCATTGTAGCCCGTCACGGCGATGAAATGCCCCGGCACATGCAGTACGATCACGCCGCCTGTTTTCAGATGATTGATCGCGGCGGGCTGGGTCACGGTGCCGAAATACTCCTTGCCGAGGGTAAAGTGGAATTTCTCGCCGAATTTCTTTTCGATATTTGCATAGAGAATATCGCGGTAGGTGCCGCCGCCGCCCGGACGGAATGCACCGATTTCATATGCCCACTGCGCGACCTCGACCGCATCAGCCTCGGTGCCGTTGAGACCGTAGAGCGCATTGCAGAAGGAAAAGATACCGCAGGCGGAGGTGTACATGGAGTTGCCGGTCTTGGCATAGCCGTCCCATGTGACCTCCTTCCATTTTTCTTCCCATTGGTTATAGAGTCTGCCCTCTGCGGCTTCTGCGCAGAGCGACGCCGTTGTCAGATGCGGAAAGCCGAGCAGTGCTGTGCAGCAGAGTACGGCAGCCGTCAGCGTACCGATGATTTTTTTCCCGTTCATTCAGTTCCTCCGAAGATATTTTTATGTTATCATTATACGTCAGAAATGTGATAGCTCTGTGAAATGGATAGAAGTATGAGCGTAGTTAGGAGCTAGGAGTTGCGGTATCTGCCTTCGGCGGATGATTTGAAAAAGGAATCAATGCATGTGCTTGTTATTATCTTTAATTTGCATTCCATTCACTTCCTCCGTTCTCCTTCCTCCTTCAAGATTTCCGGTTCATTTATAAATCGTCCGCACAGCGGACACCTTAACTTCTCACACCTAACTTTCTCCTTTCTTCATATCACAATGTTCTCCTTGCTTTTTCGGAGATAATATGCTATAAGCCGGCAGTGCCGGCCTCCAATGATCTAAAGCTCTCCGGAAGAAAACCCGAAACATAAAGAATACTGCTCTCAGCTTGCTTTTTGCAGGAGAATATGATATAATATAGAAGTATGCTCCGGCGGCTTGCCGGAAACCGTATCTTTCGGAAGGAGGCTTTCCACTATGAAAGCAGTCATTACAGTCATCGGTCATGATACCGTCGGTATTCTGCATAAGGTCAGCGGCATCTGCGCTGAAAAAAATGCAAACGTCATCGAGGTGACGCAGAGCGTGCTTCAGGATCTGTTTGCAATGTTCATGCTCGTCGATATCCGCGGCATCAGCTGCGAATTCTCGGAGCTCTCCGAAGCCCTGACAGCGCTCGGCAAGGAGCTCGGTCTCTCGATCCACGTCATGCACGAGGATATTTTCAATTCAATGCACCGCATCTGATTTTGGGAGGACACTATGCTCAATACCTCTGATATACTCGAAACAATCCGCATGATCCAGGACGAATGCCTTGATATCCGCACGATCACCATGGGCATTTCGCTGCTGGACTGCTGTGCGGAGGATATGAACACTGTCTGCGACCGCGTCTATGAAAAAATCACGCGCAAGGCGGAAAAGCTCGTCGCAACCGGTCAGCAGATCGAGACCGAATACGGCATCCCGATCATCAACAAGCGCATTTCGATCACCCCTGCCGCGATGCTTGTCTCCGCGACCAGAGGCGGCGATCCGGTTCTGCTCGCACGCACCTTGCAGCGTGCTGCCGAGACAACCGGCGTCAATTTCATCGGCGGATTCTCTGCACTGGTCCATAAGGGCTTCTCTGCCGGCGATGAGGCACTGATCCGTGCGATTCCGCAGGCACTCGCCGAGACCTCGAATCTCTGCGCATCGGTCAATGTCGGCTCGACAAAAGCGGGCATCAATATGGATGCCGTGCGGCTCATGGGTGAGATCGTCCGCGAATCCGCAGAACTAACCGCCGATCAGCAGTGCTTCGGACCCGCAAAGCTCGTGATTCTCTGCAATGCGCCGGAGGATAACCCGTTCATGGCAGGCGCATTCCACGGTGTCGGCGAGCCGGACTGCGAGGTCCATGTCGGCGTATCGGGTCCGGGCGTTGTCCGCGCGGCAATCGAAAAATATCCCGATGCATCCATTGACGAGCTCGCAAATATCATCAAGCGCACGGCATTCAAGATCACGCGCATGGGTCAGCTTGTCGGTACCCGCGCATCCAAAATGCTCGATGTTCCGTTCGGCATTGTCGATCTCTCGCTCGCCCCGACCCCTGCCGTCGGCGACAGCGTGGCACATATCCTCGAGGGCATGGGTCTCTCGATCTGCGGTATGCACGGCACGACGGCTGCACTCGCACTGCTCAATGATGCGGTCAAAAAGGGCGGCGTCATGGCATCGTCCAGCGTCGGCGGTCTCTCCGGCGCATTCATCCCCGTTTCCGAGGATGCAGGCATGATCGACGCGGCAAATTCGGGCGTTCTCTCCATTGAAAAGCTCGAGGCAATGACCGCGGTCTGCTCGGTCGGTCTGGATATGATCGTCATTCCGGGCGATACGCCTGCCTCAACAATCTCTGCGATCATCGCGGATGAAGCCGCAATCGGCATGGTCAACAGCAAAACGACCGCTGTCCGCGTGATTCCGGCAATCGGCAAAAAGGAAGGCGAGGAGCTCGATTTCGGCGGTCTGTTCGGCAAGGGTCCGGTCATGCCGGTGCGCCGTGAAAGCGCTGATAAGTTTATTTCGCGCGGCGGCAGAATCCCCGCCCCGATGCAAAGCCTGAAAAACTGATCGCTGTATCACAGCAGAAACGTATCTTTTATCGGAGTAAAAAATGAAGCAAGTCATCCTCAGTGCCGACAGCGAACGGATACTGTATTCCGTTCCGGATACTGTCGCAGAGCATCTGCGCGATTACTGTCTGGAATTTTGCGGCAAATGGCTTCCCGAAAGTCCGGATGCCGCTCCCTACAGACAAAACGGCTGCCTGTGCTATACAGAAGCGGATTTTATCGAATACCTGAACAAATATCTGTTTCCGGATGAACCGTCCGTACTGATCAGAAATCTCGGTTTTCCGGATTATGAATCCGGTCTGCCGAAGGAATACGATGCGATACCGCGGTTCAATTTCTGATCCGTCCGGAAGCACACGTATGAGAAGCATACAGTCCCGAAACCGAAAGAATATGATCATGAAGTCAATATTAAAATACTGCATCGCCATGCTGCCCGCAGTCGGCATGGCGATTCTTTGCGGATGCAGTTTCGGCGAGGAGATCACGGCGATGAACGACGATTCCCGCGTGATCGACTACCCCGAGGGCGCTGTCACCACGACAACCGAAACGACCGTCACGACCACGACGACGAACGTCTGGACACCGCCGGATGACCCGTCGCTCACGGAACTGCTTGATACGCTCAGTCTCGAACGCAAGGCGGCGCAGATGATTCTTGTCGGCTGCACGGATGCGTCCGTCGGCAATGATGTCAGCGCAAAAGGCGCGGGCGGTCTCTGTCTGTTTGCACAGCCGTTTGAATATAAAACCGCTGATGAGGTGCGCAGTATGACCGCAGGCTTTCAGGATGCCGCAAGGATTCCGCTGCTGCTCTCGGTCGATGAGGAAGGCGGCGGTGTCTGCCGTGTCAGCCTGAATCCGCAGCTGCGCGATACAAATTTCTGGAGCCCGCGCTTTCTGTTTGAGCAGGGCGGCTGGGAGCTGATCCGCAGCGATACCGAAGAAAAGGCGGAATTTCTGCTCGATCTCGGGCTCAATGTCAATCTCGCGCCGGTCTGCGATGTGCCGTTCGGCGAGGGCGATTTCATCTATCCGCGCTGCTTCAGCACCGATGCGGACGAGGTCTCGCAATATGTGGCGACCGTTGTCGGCATCATGAAGGAGCATCGGCTCGGCAGCACACTCAAGCACTTCCCGGGCTACGGCGGCAGTGCCGATACACATTTGAATATGGCGTATGATGCGCGCGAATACAGCGAATTTGAATCACGCGATCTGCTGCCGTTTATCGCAGGCATCGAAGCCGGTGCCGATTCGGTCATGGTGACGCACAATATCGTCGAATGCATGGACAGCGAGCAGCCTGCGTCGCTCTCGCCCGAGGTGCACCGTATCCTGCGCGAGGAGCTCGGCTTCCGCGGCGTCATTATCACAGATGATCTCGGAATGAACGCAATTACGCAGTTTACGAACGGGCAGAATCCGGCGGTCGCAGCCGTGCTCGCGGGCAATGATCTGCTCTGCTATGCCGATTTCGACGGCTCTGTCGCGGCGATCATCGAAGCTGTGCACGACGGCACGATCGACGAGGATCAGCTGGATGCATCCGTCCTGCGGATTCTAAAATGGAAGCAGTCGCTCGGTCTGCTGGAGGATGTATCATGAGGCGGCGGATGTATGCGGCGCTTTCCGCAGGTCTGCTGCTGACCGCCTGCGGCGCTGCGGTCACGAATGAGGAGCATTCCATGATTGATGATCTCATGATAGAGGAAATTCCGGCGGAAACGGAAACCGTACCGATAACGACTGCCGCGGCTGTCACAAC
>CAMHUJ010000063.1 GCA_946188175.1 uncultured Ruminococcus sp. | reverse complement strand
GGACAGAAGCCCGACTCGGTGGATGATAACCGGCTACGAACTGAATGTGCAAAATGGAGAGCAGGTGAACAGACAGTACGGGAATCATCATCAGAGAAAAACAAACGCAGGCGATCGAATCGTGATCGTCTGCGTTGTTGTTTATTTGATTATAGACTTCGCAAATACTCTGATACATTCTGATACCGGATGCCGCTTGGTTCATCGTGCGGCTCTCCGCGATAGAGTACCGTTTTTTCTGTGATCGTTCCGAACTGCTTCGCAGTGTCGCGGCAGTATGCTTCGTTGATCAGATGCCGATACTGTGAGTCAACGCGCTCGCGGCTGTGCTTGATTTCAAAAATCTTGCAGCTGTGTGCGCGGCGGTCGTAGATCACCATGTCAAATTCGCCGGCAATGAATTCCAGCTTGAACACATCGCATTCCGGCAACTTGCGCATTGTTTCATAAAGCACGATCTCTTCAAGCATCCTGCCCTTAACTTCATCTAGGATCCGGCTGCAAACATATTCCCGTTCCGCTTCGTTCAACGCGGCGAAGATTTCATCCTTGCCGAGCGAATAAACCAGCGCCTGTGCCTGACAGTATCTCATACCCGGCTGCGTGATGAGAATGCTCTCGCGGTCATCCGATTCAGGTGCAGTATATTTCACCGGCAGACTTGCGATCAGTTCCAGTGCGGAGAGATACTCTTTGATTTCTGCAACGTGTGCGGGCTGTATCGGGACAGAGCGGTTTTGTTTGTCTTCGATTTCGAGAATCTCCATCAACCGGTCAGTCACAGTGCGCACATCAATACGTTCAAGTACATCGGTACGCAATGCGGCATTCCGTTCTCGCAGCAAATTCTTTCGTGAGAGTTTCAGATCGTTGGAAACAAACTCACGGTTCAGAACCTCCGCAACAAATCTGTGGTTCATGCTCTCGATGATGCGATTGATCGCGCCGGTCAGTTCGCCTGCATCGTACAGCTCGCGCAGATGCCGGAAGTGTGCGCCGTTCTCATAGCATTTCAGACTGTGCTGAATGTTTCCGCAGATTGCGGTATCAATATAGCGCCGCGTGGACTCATCATCACGGAACGACACTTCTTCTGAGCGCAGTTCCGGATCATCAAAGTCTGTTTCCCCGACGCGGAGCGTGCCACCGTACCGGATATAATCATCGACATCACTGCTGCCGAGCAGCCGTGCGTGTTCGGCATAGGAAATCCATGTCGTGTGAATCAGATAGGCGCGGTCATAGAGTTCTTCTTTTTCCGCAATCCAGATACCGAGCGAATCCGTGCCGGACAGAACGATCTTCATTCCCATTGCCGCATAGATGTCGGACAGGAATGATGCAGTATCCACAAAGTCTTCGAGAAAGGTGATCTCGTCAATAAACACATAACGGAAGCCGCGATTGAAAAGCTGTTTCAGATCACGGTCGAGCTGCGACATGGTTTGCTTTTTCCGCGCTTTGATATATGCAGCCTGAGAGAACATTTCCGGTTTCATTTCGTTTATTGCCTGATGCAACATGGTGGTCTTGCCAGTTCGGCGCAGACCGTAAACCGCGCAGACACGTGGCGTTGCTTTTCCGTTGAGATAGGCGAGGATGCTCCGGAAGCAGTCACGCTTCTGCCAGCCGGCAACATAGCTGACCATTGCCCGCAGCGCATCGCCGGTGATGACATTCATTTCGTAGTCAGCAACGAGGGGCACAGGACCAAATGACGTGCGTCGAATTTCTGCGCTTTTGAGCAGCTTCTCGATCTCTTTGCGGCGTGCGACTGCAGCAGCGACCGCTTCATATTCACTGTCAGGAATATACTTGCTCTTGGTTTTTCCGTTTTCACGCCATTGCAGATAGTGCCGCTCGATACCGTTGATCGTCTTATTGGAAATGTATCCCTTCGGCAGTTGTGCAAGTTCGGCTTTCAGTTTTTCGATTCCGTTTTGATTCATCTCTGCACCTCCGTTCCGTGAGTCTCTATAACCTATTATAACCTATTGTAACCCACTTGTCAAGCGGTTATACAATTTTCTACGAGGCTTCATTTCGTTATACCCTTACCGTAAATGTATGCAATGGGTTCGGGCACTCCCGACTGCGGAGCAGCAATGCCGTCAAGGTCGCAGACTTTGCCCAGGAAATGGAGCAACAGCGAAATGCTCCTGTTTTGATAAGCCGAACCGGCTTGTCGAAACGGATATTGGGTAGCACCTATCTGTTGGGGCACGAAAACGACTGTTTCATGCAGATTTCACGGAGAAAATTGCATAGCTGAAAAAAGAAGGGGGAAAACATGGGGAAATTCAGTATCAGTTTTACGCTCGGCAAAGTAGGAACATTGCACGGCGCGAATATTAAACACAACAACCGGAAATTCACCGCAGTGAATGCAGACGACAAAAAATACGGAGAATGTGATTTTCCGACAACAGGATGTCCACGATTCGTATCATTTACTTTTTGACTGGGCATTCCAGGAATATAACGCAAAACAAAAGAGAAATGACAGAATCGTACCGGATTATTATCTGCATATGGCGGAAAGCAAACGGGAAGAAGCGTTTTATGAGATTGTGGTACAGTTCGGAGATTGCGAAACTGTGCCCTGCTGTTCAGATCGGGGCGAACAGGCAAAACAGATGCTTGAAAGCTATAAGCGTGTATTTCAAAATCATTTACGGGGAATTCTGCATATGCTATTGACATGGTAACCCGAATAGACTATAATTACAATAGTATATCGAAATCAAAGGAGAAAATGGATTGAATGAATCGGATCTCTATAAAGAACTTGGAAAACTGACGAAAGAAAAGAACAGATGGAATGAGTGTATACCGTATGTATCATCACTTCTGCCCCATGATTCCGTAAAAATACAGGCAAAGGCGCTTTGGCTGATTGGTGAGATCGGACTTGCTTATCCTCTGGCAGTGCATGATACAGTTCATGTTATAGCATCTTTTTTGGACAGCATAGTACCGCTTTTGCGGGAACGGGCAGTCAACGCAATCGGCAGAATCGGTCGTGGCAGTTATTCTGTAATTAAACCGTATTGGTCATCCCTGTTCCACTTTGCAACAGATGATGATGCAAAAGTCAGGCTGAGTTTCATTTGGGCATCTGAAAACATAGCCACAAACACACCTGACATTTATGAGAACTATATGCCGGTTTACGAGAAACTTTTGCACGATGCAGATGATATGGTAAGAATGGAAGCGCCTGAAATCTTCCGCGTTCTCGGTAAGCGCAGACCACAATTTGTTGAGCCTTATGTCGGGATTCTTAAAGATATATCGGAATCGGACAAGAATCGTGTTGTCAGAATCCATTGTCTGGGTGCAATCAAAACACTTGGCGAAAAGCAGACAAATCAGGTTATAGAAGATACTGTTTCCTAAATAGCGAAATTGAAAAAGAGCAGACTGCGTAACTGGCGCGCAGTCTGCTTTTTATCATGATTTTTGTATCACAGCAATCGCGCAGGGCATTCTGCCCTCGACCACGCTGAATTCTGCGTCTGAGAATCCTGCATCTGCAAAGAACTGTTTGTAGGATGCAAGATCAAACTGCCGCTTGAAGCTCGCGCCCATTTTCTCAAGCAGCTTCACAATAGCTTTTTGCTCTGTCCCCTCATTATTGATATAGGTCGGGATGATGACCATGCCGCCCGGTTTGCAGACACGCAGCAGCTCTCTGAGTGCTGCTTCCGGATCGTCCAGCAGATGAATGACATTGCCGGCAACGACTTTATTAAAGCGGTCATCTTTGCATTTCAGGTGCGTCAGATCGGCGCGGCGTACTTTGACATTTCCGTATTTGCTGCATTTTTTGTGGGTCTGCCGCAGCATCCCCTCTGCCATATCCGTTGCAATCAGTAATCTGCACTTCTGCGCAACCGGCTCACTGATCGCACCCGTTCCGCAGGCGCATTCCAGAACGGTATCTGCCTCGGAAATATACGCAGCAACACGCTTTCCGGTGCCCGTATAAACGCGGCGGTTATAGACCGTTTCAAAGAAATCATACAGCGGGGAAACCTTGTCCCAGAACATGATCATTCTCCTTTCCGTTACTCACGGTTCTTCAAAATCTCTGCGGGCGAAATCCGGTTGATCTTCCCGATCAGCAGGCGGTTGATGATGAAATACACCAGAATGACCGCAGTGAAAATGATTGCGTACAGATACCACGGGAATGCAAGTTTCATCGAGCAGGCAACATTGCAGATAAAGCTCGGATAGATTGCATCCATCACGGTTTTTGCAAGCGGCACGGCAAGCAATGCACCGACCGCGACGATCAGCAGATTGCCGTTCAGATACAGCGCCCGTATTTCCTTCGGGCGGTACCCGAATATCTTAATCAGCGAAATGCCCGATGCGGCGCGGTCAATCATGACGCCCATCATCAGATACATCACGACGCAGAAAATCACTGTACCTGCTGTAATCAGCGTTGCGACCAGCGGGAACATCAGTTCAACAAACACACTGGAACCGCGCGTGATGTCCTCTTTTGTTGTGACGGAGTACAGCCTGCCCTCGTCAATATCGAGTGCCTTGTCTGAATAGATCGTGTTGAAATAACCCTCATCCTGCCCGAACAGCTCGCGCATACTGTCAATGTCCATGAAGATTGTAAAACCGACTGAATAATCGCTGATGTCTGTCACGGTGAAGCTGTAATCTGTATCGGCGGCAAAATCTGAGAAGATCACGCGGTCGCCAATCTGATAGCCAAATCGTTCCACCAGCGAGGAATTGATGACTGCTTTATTCTTTCCTTTTTCCGGCTTTGCATCGAAATACTTGTTGTTGCTGTCAATGCCGATGACCGTCACATCGAGCGTGTAGCTCATGCAGTCGGTGCTGAGGGTTTCAATATAGGCGGCTTCTCCGCCCTGCGGCGGCGTTTTCTCCGGATATTTGTAGAGGTACTGGTACTCGTATCTCGTGTCGTTGACCGTATCGCGCTGCACCGCTTCGCACATGACATAGCAGTCCAGTCCCATGATGACGACCATGACCGACACGAACATACCGAGCATCATTGCAATGGCGGAGCGCGATTCACGGACAAGCTGTCGGATTGCAAACAGCAGCGGAAAACGCTTTGTCTTCAGCGAAAACTGCCGGTAGCTGCCCGCTGACTGCTCGTTTTTCATTAGGGAAAGTGCCGTCCGCGAGAGCTTCTTGTTGATGACAACCGCATTGACAACCGCGGAAATCAGGGGCGGCAGAATCAGTGCGTAGATCACGAGATACGGCGGATAGATCACATCGAAAACCGGCAGCGAGAAATACGCATACGAATCCTGCGCTTGCGATTTCACGCCGACCAAAAAGCCGAGTGCCGTGCCGAGCAATGCTGCGAAAAACGCCACAAGCGTCGGCATCGTGATGTAGTGCAGCATGAGGTTTTTCTTCTTCACGCCGAGCGCATACAGCGCACCGATCACGCTCTGTTCCTGCTCGATCTGATGCACCACAAACACCGAAATCACATACGCAAACAGTGCGAGAATGATGATGCCCGCGACCAGTCCGGCGTTTTTGTCCATGATGACATCACCGGCTGCGGCGGCAATGCGGATATTATCCTCCGCTTTCACAAATGAGGTCAGGTTTTCAATATCCAGCTTGAATACCTCGTCCAGCAAATCATCTGTATTGTCCTGCAACTCTGTCACGCCGTCCGCAAGTGCCGCGCAACCGTCTGCCGCCCCCGCTGTTCCGTCCGTGTAATCATAGATGCCCTGCCGGAATTCTGCAAGTTCATCCAGACTGCTTTTCAGTTCTGCAAGCTCTGCGGAATGTGTCGCAGCAATAAGTGTTTCCAGCGTATCCGCGTAATTTCCGGCTGTCAGCTCAATATGCTGCTTGGCAAGTGCCTGATTTGCCTGTGCAAGATACTGTGCAAACAGAGCATCCGCAGCGTCACGCAAATCCTTGTTATGTCCGGTCAGTTCTTCCAGACCGTTTGCAAGTTCATCTGCGCCGTCTTTCAGATCGCTGATGCCGTCCTCAATGTCGCGGCGTTCCTGCAATGTCTCATCAACCATTTCGCGGAAATACTTGTTTTCGATCTGTTCCGGTTCAATTTTGATCGCCTTGATCTTCTCTTTCAGTGCGTCATCCGTGGTATTGCCGAGCCGGTATGCATAAGTATACTCCTCTGCATTGACCGTACCGCTTTCCTTGATCGCGTCATACTGTTCCGCCGTCACAAACAGCAGACCGAATACACTCCGCTCGACTGCCGTATCGCTGAATTTCGCGATGCACATATCGTAATCCGGCACAGAACCGATGCCCGTGATGCGGAAATCCGTGCCGCCCGCTGTGACCGTATCACCGATGTGCAGATCATGCGCCTCGGCATAACCTTTTTCAATGACCGCTTCGTTGCTTTTCTCTGCAAGCGCACCTTCGTCAAGCTGAATCAGGTTAATGCGTTCGCGGGATTTGAACAGCCGTAATGTTGCATTTTCATTCGTTTTGAGGTCAAGCGAAAACACTGGCTCGATGATAGTTCCGTCTGTTGTCAGATTGGCAATATCATCATCACTGAGCGGCAGAAATACGGAGAACTGCCCGTCCTCGACCATGTTTTCTGCTTTCCGGTTCTCCGTTCCCTGAATGATCATTTCCGACGAACCGACAATCGAAACGACCAGATACAGCCCCATGACAAACAGCAGAAACAGCGCCAGATACCGCCCGAAGTTCGACCGCAGATCGCGCAGCAGCCGTTTTCTGAGTACCTTGTTCATTATAAGTCCTCCAGTTCGGCAGCGGGCACTCTGGTCTCGTTCATGTATTCCTTTTTCACCAGTCCGTCCTTGATAATGATGACCTTATGCACCATGTTTTTGATCGAATTGTTGTGCGTGACAATCAGCATGGTCGTGCCGTATTTTGCGTTGATTTCTTCGAGCAGTATCAGAATATCGCGGCTTGTTTTGGAATCGAGCGCGCCGGTCGGTTCATCGCAGAGCAGCAGCTTCGGGTTCTTGATGAGTGCCCTTGCGATTGCAGTTCGCTGCTGCTGACCGCCCGAAAGCTGCGCCGGAAACTTGTTCTGGTGCTCGGTCAGTCCGAGCGTTTCCAGCAGTTCGTCCATGTCAAGCGGATGCTCCGCAATATGCTGGCAGATCTGGATATTCTCGCGCACGGTCAGGTTCGGCACGAGGTTGTAAAACTGAAAAATGAAGCCGAGATTGTCGCGGCGGTAATCAGAGAGCGCCGCAGGCTTCAGTCCGAAGATCTCTTTGCCGTCCACGGTGATCGAGCCGGAATCCATCGTGTCCAGTCCGCCGATGCAGTTGAGCAGCGTGGATTTTCCAGAACCGCTGGTTCCCTGGATTACGCACATCTGTCCGCGTTCCAGTCCCGTACTGATGCCCTTGAGCACCTGCACATAGCTTGTGTCCTTGCCATAGCTTTTTTTGACATCCTTCACCTGTAAATACATCGTCATCCTCCTTGTTAGTCATGTCTAACTTTATGCTATAAGGGAATGCGGATTCCCTTATACATCGTCCTCTAACATATGCGCCATCCAGCCCTCGATCAGCATATCCATGACAGGCTTGATCTCTTTCTGTGCGCGTTCCATGTCCTCCTCATGCGTCACCAGATGCACAAAGGCATTGATCGAAACATGAGAAAACCAGTGCAGAAAATATTGATTGATGCGCTTATCCGGGAACAGAGCCGCATATTTCTCAGCCAGTGCGAGATTATGCTGCTCGATCATTTCCACGAATCGGTCAATGATGTTCTCATAGCTCGAACCTGCGGACTTTTCCAGCAGAATCAGCAGCGCATCGCGGTCGGCATACAGCAGCGAAATCAGCATGTCTGCAAAGTCGTCATGGTCGCCTGAGCTATGCTGATAACCTGCGATATCAGTT
>CAMHUJ010000062.1 GCA_946188175.1 uncultured Ruminococcus sp. | reverse complement strand
CTCGAATCCGGCACGGTTCCGGCGTCCTATATCCAGTTTCAGAATGAGCACGAAAATGCTTATATGTTCGGCGTTTCGGGGCATGCCGTTGACGCGGAGATTTTCCAGAACGGCAATGCGGATTACGTTATCAATATCTCGACCGATCAGTGCATCATGCTGAAGGTCATCCCGAATGATGTCACCGAGAAAGAGGCGAAGCAGCTTTTCAAGAATTTTGATGCGACTGCCGAGCTCTATGATAACCTGATCGTTGATTTTATCAATGCATCTGAAATCAAATGGGAATGATTTGTACATTTTGCATATATCTTCATGCGGGGCGTTTATATAAATCTACGCTGTACCCGCCTGTTATGCGTTGCACGATACGCTGAAATATGCTATAATTTGAGCATCAGCAGAAGCAATATCTGCATATCTAGGCGGTTTATGAATGACACTTGCCCTGCTGTCTGTCCTGACAACGGCAGCCGGTATGGAATCCTGCGGTGAGACCGGCTGCACTGCCGGAAAAAACACGCAGGACAGCTCCGCTGATCAGTGCAGCATCTGCTGCGGAGGAATCCTCTGAAACAGCGGCATCATCCAAACTGCATCAATGCGGTCACTGCCCGAAACAGTGACCGCAGAAAAATAAAACCAAAAGAGGTGTACACAATGGGAGCAGACTCTACACAGATGTGCTGTCCGAACTGCGGCGGTACAATGGAATTTGATCCGGCTGCCGGAAAGCTGAAATGCATGTTCTGCGGCTCCGCGTTTTCGCAGGAGGAGTGCGCGGCATTCTTTAAAGAGCAGGCGGCGCAGGATGCGGCAAAGCAGTCCGGAAGCGACTGGGGCAGCGATGCCGACGACATGAAGGCATATTCCTGCAATACCTGCGGCGCTGAGATTCTCACCGATGAGAATACCGGTGCATCGCGCTGTCCGTACTGCGGCAACACGACCATTATGGAGGCGCAGTTCACCGGCGCGGCAAAACCGGATTTCCTGATTCCGTTTGCCTTCAACAAGCAGCAGGCTATGGAAAAATACAAGGAATACTACCAGAAAAAATTTTTCCTGCCGAAGGCGTTTCTCGACGGCAATCAGGTCGAGGAGATTCAGGGTGTGTATGTCCCCTTCTGGCTCTTTGACGGCGCTGTCACAATCGACGCGGAATACGAAGCCGCCGACAGAGAGGATACCCCGACCGAGACGATCCGCCGCATTTACCGTGCAGAACGCCGCGGTTCGATCGCCTTTGAGAATGTGCCTGCGGATGCTTCCAAGCGTATGCCAGATGCGATCATGGATTCCGTCGAGCCGTTCAAGTTTGACGGGCTCAAGGATTTCAATATGATGTATCTGCCCGGCTTCCTCGCCGAGAAATTCGACGTCGAGGGCGACGATGATCTCGAACGTGCCGAAAAGCGCGTGATCTCGACCGCAAAGCAGAAGACACAGGCAACCGTCAAGCACAACGAAGTACACGAGAAGCGCGGCAATTTCGTCGTGAACTATACGAAGAAGAAATATGCGATGCTGCCGATCTGGTATCTGACGACAAACTGGAACGGCAAGCAGTTCAGCTTTGCAATGAACGGTCAGACCGGTAAATTCACCGGTGATCTGCCGGTCGATTATACAAAGCTCGGCATCATTACCGGTATCGCGGCAGTCGCAGCCGGTGTGCTTCTGTATCTGCTCATGAAATCTGTTCCTGCGGCACTGATCGCAGCGCTGATCCTCGCACTGATCGTTTTCTTTGCTGGTAAGGGCAGCATGCGTCCGGTTCACAATGCATCGCAGGCGAATGACTACATGGACAAGCAGGTGCATCTGGTTTACTGTCAGGATCACTTCGTCCGCACGGAGCGCAAGCCGAAGGAGCAGCGTCCTGCAGGCGCTCCGCCGCAGCAGCCGTCAAACGGTCCGCAGAAGCCGCCTTCCAGCCATAGATAATCCGCTTTATATCTCACTATTTTCCATAACAAACAGACCGCTGTCTTTCCGGACGGCGGTCTGTTTCCGTTTTTGTGATTGGATTGCAGCTCAGCGATAGCTGCCGTGTTCCTGCTTAAACATCTTCTTTTCTGCATACATGGCATGATCGGCACGCTTGAACACCAGATCATATGTATTCTCTCTTGCGGAATACTCCGCGAGACCGACTGCCGCAGAATAGCGCAGCCATGGGTCCTTATCCGAATCAAATGCTTTCTCGTAGGCAGAACGCAGCTCCTCCGTAATTTCGGCACGCCGCTCATAATCCTGCCCCTGCAAAATGACGACAAACTCATCGCCGCCGATGCGGAAGACCGGCGAATGCTTATAGGCATCGCAGATCAGATGACAGCAGCCCTTGATGTAAAGGTCGCCTGCCTCATGTCCGAAATCATCGTTGATGTATTTCAGATTGTTCATATCGACCATGACGACGGCAAAATCCTTCAAGCCGTTCTTGATCTGATTGATCAGCTGATCGACCTTCTTTGTATATGCAGCCTTGCTGCCGACGCCGGTCAGCGAATCACGGTATGCCTCCTGCCGGATCTGACCGATCTGCTGCTCACCGGCAGTCACATCCTGCACGCGCAGATAGGAACCGTCCACGGAGCCCTTTGCATCCTTTACATAGCGCTCCTCCTGCAGATAATACCGCGCATCGGGTCCTTCTCCGACCTGCCGCTTTGCGCTGACCTGTGTCACATTGGAGGATTCACCGAACATCTGCTTCAGCTTCGCGGAAATCTCATCGTATCGCTTATCCGCGGTATCCGCCAGCTTACAGCCCTGATCATTCGCCCAGATGCACTGCCCGTTCGCATCGAAAACATAGAACGCATCCGGCAGCTCCGATACAATATTCGAGAGGACGCGGTCCAGCAGACGAAGCGGTCTGTAGAGCAGCGCAAAGAAGAAGATAACCACGCCGAACAGTCCGTAGCCAAGCATGGAACGGTCAATCGCATACTGGAAAAAGATATTGTAGGTTTGCAGCAGACCGACGCCGATCATGGTTGCCAGAATGACAAGATAGCGCTCACGGTAAATCTTCGGCGAACGGACGGTCATAATAATAAAAATTAAGATAACACTGAAAAATACTGCATAGTCGATCACGCGGTGCAGCGTCTGCCCGTAAAACGGGATCAGCTTGTAATACGGCATCCCCTCGACCTCAATCTCGGAGATCGTGAATGCATGGCCGGTAATCGGATTCAGCATCATCTGCAAAGCGTCAATCGTCAGCGCCGCATAGGAGATCAGCGGTACGATACTGTGGTCACGGCTCTTGCGGCAATAGACATCCGTAAAGCGCACCAGCGCACCCATGACAAGGTCCATGCCGAGATAATAGAAATAGCATCCGAGCAGCGCGACGGAACGCGTGCCGGTAATGACAATCAGGAGATTGCCGAACACCGGCGGAATCAGCGCAGCCTCGAGAAACGCAACTGCCTTGCGGGCAGGCTTATCAGAGAACCACGCCAGAACCGCACACAGAATCAATAAAGCAATCAGTATCAGGTATAAAACCGAAAAGACTAGTCTCATGTGCCACGCCCTTTCAGAACGAAAATCCTCAAATAATACGTCTATGTAAAATACGATAACCTTATACCTATTATAGCATAAATATCATAAAATTGCAATAGAATCAGCAAAAAAGTATATATTTTTTGGAGATTTTAGGCAATACCGCACAGAGCTGGTGGTGCAGATGCGCAGTCAGATTTTTCGTCAGATTGTATAGAAATGACGCCGCTGGGCTGGCGCCCAGCAAGGAATTTCTGTGCAAGATGACGGAAAAGATGCAAGCAGATGCGCCGCCAAGCCGTTAGGCGGGCTTTGTGCGGTGTTGCCTTTAGAAAAAACTGCCAATAGGCTTCATGACAGGCGCATTTTTCTCCGGCTGCGAACCCTGCCGCAGCAGAACAGTCCGGCAGCGAGCAGCAATCCGGCAAGCAGCACAGACGCATACTCCGCAGGGTCCGATCTGCCGGTCTGCGGCAGACTGATCGTCTCACCGAAGCCATGGTTGCCCTCGCCGGTCAGCGCATCAATCGTGTAATAATCCAGCTCCGCATGATCGTTGGCCCGCAGCTCCACCTCTATGCGGTTATCGGTTCGCATCCAGACGAAATACTCGTCCGGCTCCTCGCCCATACGGTCGGTATATTCCTTCACCGCCATGCATGCGATCTCCTCCGGCGTATAGGCGCCCTCCGAAAGTGTCGGCGGCTTCCGCAGATCAATCTCATTTTCTGCATCATCTCTGCCCCTAAGCGTCACCGGATCAATCGCAAGACAAAAGCAATCCCAACCGTAATCAAAGAAGATTACGCAGCGGTGATCATAACAGAGACCTTCCACCTCGACGCTGCGCGGCTTCCTTCCGGTCACTGCCATAGCATAGGTTTCTGCGAGTGCGCGCAGTTCTTCGGTCGAATAAAGCGCTGCAAGCGCTTTCGGATCGGTCGTCACCGGCTCCAGCACGATCCCGCCGTATGCATCGCTGTTTCTGAGATGCTCCGATGCATCCATATCCAGACGGATTCCGCCGGATTGTCCGTCGGATACCAGCGTGCCGTGCAGCATTCTGCCGTCGATGCAGAGCGTAATGCTGCTGTCACGCGCAACCGTATATGCAAACAGCGTATCCTTGCTGATGCCGAGCGGATTGCTCATCTCGCTGCTGTACATAATCATGCCGCTTGCGCCGTCCTCACGGAACAGGAAGGCACAGGTGTATTCCTTTACATAATACAGTCCGGCGGGGATCTTCGTCAGCATTTTCTCAAACAGGCTGATCTTCCGCGGTTCGTATTTATCAATCTCGAGAATCGTGCCGTCCGCAGTCTGTCTGCGCATAAATGCAAGACCTCTGCCGCTGAACAGGCTGAGATTATCATAGAAATCGCAAATCTGAATGCCGTCTTCATCCGGCTCGAGATAGACCCGCAGTCCGACTGTATTCGGATTATCCATATAGGCAAGCTCCGTGCGCTGCACGGGTCTTCCGTAATACGCGGCGGAATCGGCACCGGCTGCCTCCTTCAGCTGATTGACCGGATAAAACGCACGCTCCGCATAGTGCTCTGCATCCGTCGTATAGATCAGATTCAGCACCTCACCGGTCTCCATATCGGTCAGCCGGTAGTTTCTGTCCGCGACCTGTACGACGAGAAAATAGTTCTGCACATGCATTTCCGTGTCATAGAGCGTCAGCTGATTGTACTTCGCTTTGCAGATGTAAAATACATCGCTGCCGTCCATGAAATCCCGAAATCGCAGTGAGCCGCTGTCCACCGTGCAGATGCCGCGGCGATAGTCGATCCAGCATCCTTTGCGGTTCAGGAATGTCTCCGCCGCATCGTCCGTCGGTCCGATCTCCGTGAAATTATACGCATAATCGAGCACCGTCAGCGAATAATCCTGCAAATCCGTGACGTCATATTCAAAGGTGAACGGCGCATCACCGGAATCCCCGCAGAAAATATACTCCTTGAAATTGAGGCTGTCATCCGTCTTTCGCGCAAAGCCTGCAAGCTGACACAGAACCGCCGGCAGCTTTTCCGCCTGCGCCGCGGCATCGCCTGCATACCACGGATAATATCCGCTGTACTGCTTTCCGCCGTATGTCCAGTAGGGTTCACTGGCATCCGCCTGCGCATGCACCGTGTCACCCGATGTCAGCAGACTGCCGCTGCCCTTGCCTGTAACCACAATGCCCTGCAAACGGCGGTCGTCCGATACGGTGACCGTCAGAATCTGCCTGCCGTTCCGGCGCGCATAGCCGACATCCGCCGTCGGCGCCGTTTTGTCCACATGGACTTTCGTCTGAAATACCTGCGGATGCGCCGCAGCATCCGGATAATCAATATGCGCCTTTGCCGTCAGCGTATAATCGCCCTCCGGCAGCGCGGACTGGTCGCAGTTCAGCTCAATCACATCGCGGAACCGGAGATTCTGTTCGGAATAAACACAGCTGCCGTCCGCATCCAGCAGCGAAAGATCTGCACGCGCACTGCGGCAGGGAATCAGCCGCATACCGTACAGTGCATCCGCGACGCCGTCACCGTTCGGCGATATCCATGCCTCATTTCTGCCGTATTCGAGCAGACGGCGCTCATCCGCTTCGGCATATTCCTCCAGATTCAGCCGCTCATACCACAAAACGGAATCCGGCACGCGGCTGCGGATATCACACAGCATGCATTCACGCTCGATCATCGGCATGCCGTCGATCGCATAGCTCTCGCCGAAAACCGTCGCCGCCATGATCTTATCCGGATCGGCAATCGGCACCTGTGCCCAGTCTCCGCAGAAGCCCAGCAGCGGAACCGAGATATCCGCGCTGTTTTCCGCGCCGGACAGCAGGAGAAATCCCTCCACAAAAAAGCCGTTCCGGAACTGCCGCGAAAGCTCCGCATACTGCCACAGGCTCAGATCAACCTGCACGGTCACGGTCTCCGAATCCCCTGCCGCGACCGTCACCGGACCGCTGAGATCCGTCGTACAGTCAAGCGCCTGCTGTCCGCTGAGCACATCGCAGCCGAGCTCACTGTCATAGCGCGTGCCGTCGGTCGTCAGACGCAGCGCCGCGTCCGCAAAGGTCACATCCTCGCCGCTGATATTCGTCAGCTTCACATCAAAGGAATAGCGGCTTTCCAGTTTATCGTAAAGATTGATTTTCGCATTGCCGTCCGGCGCTGTCATCAGCACCTTTGCCGCAAGCGCACGCGCCGGTGAGACCAGTCCGGCACCCTGCCGTCTGGGCGTGACGAGCAGGCCGTCCTCCTCATAGGGAACCGCGGTGTTCATCAGCAAGGTGCGCAGATATGCTGTCAGCTCTGAACCGGTCAATGCAGTCCCCTGCTGTTCCAGATATTCGCGCAGCACTGCCGCACATCCGGCAACATACGGCGATGCAACCGATGTTCCCGAACGGACCGCATCCGAATCCTGATATGCCGCAGACCGTACACGCCCGCCGATGCCCATGATATCCGGACGCAGATCGAGCGAATGCTTGACGCCCCATGATGTAAATGCGCTGACTGCGGTCGGATACTCGATCTGCATGGTCTCACCGGTGAATGTAACCGTCTGATCTGCCGCATCCAGCAGCATCTGCCCCTCGTCATGCGTGATCACGGCAAGCGTCAGCGGTGCATCGCTGCGTGCATACTGCAAGCCGTCCGGATACTCCCTGTCAATGACAATCACGCCGACCGCGCCGAAGCGCTTTGCATTTACGGCGGCATCCGAAAAGCTCACGGTGCCCGTCCGCCGGATCAGTGCGAGCTTGCCCTGCGGTCTGCCCGCCTGCATATCATCCGCCGTGCCGGTTCCGCAGTCCGCATAGGCATATTCCCCTGCCGGAATCTCTTTGGACAGGAACGAAATCCTGCCGTCGGAATGTATCGTCGGGCGGTAGATCACCGTCTGACCTGCAAAGAGAAATGCACCTGCCTCCGCCTGACCGGTATTATCTGCCGATGCGACAAACAAAATCGGCGAACCGTCTTCCGCCTTATCGCACATCATGCCCGTATCCGGCATATCCGGCGTGACGGCGCGGCTGTCCGAACCTGTGCCGTTATCTGCATTGCCTGCGGAATTGCAGACGATGATTCCGGCGCGGTCGGCCGCGGCAACGGCAGCGGTAAACGGGTTTTCACCGTAATATTCATATTCCGAGCCCCAGCTCATGTTGATAACATCCGCATGCAGTGCAACGGCATCCTCCAAGGCGGCAAGCGCTGCGTCGGTGTTCATGCTTCTGCCGCTGCCGCATGCAAAGAACAAAAGCTGCGCATCCTTTGCAATGCCCGCGAGCACGGTGCCGTCCGCTGTCTCATAGGCATTGCCGCATGCAACACCGCAGACATGCGTTCCGTGATAGCTTTTGGCATCCGGTACGCCGCCGTAGCGG
>CAMHUJ010000061.1 GCA_946188175.1 uncultured Ruminococcus sp. | reverse complement strand
GCATTCAGCAGCTCCATTGTATCCTCACGGTTAATGGAAAGGTGGATCACGGAACCGCTGGAACCGACCGTCTGTGCTGCACGTGCACCGAGCAGATTCGCTTCCTTCATTTTCTCCTCAGCTGCTTTTGCAAGAGAACCGTCCAGATCCGCGTACTCATACAGCGGATAGGTAACGATGCTCGGGGTGTAGTAATAGTAGCTCAGGGAGCTGGTGCCCTTTTCACCGAGCTGAACCGTCTCAATCAGTTCAACCTCATCCTCGCGGAACTTATCAATGTTGATGAAGTTATCCTGGAGGAACTTGCCGAGTTCAACAGAGCTCATCTCATCGGTGAACTCCTTGGAAAGATTCGTACCCTCTTCATACTTTTCGTTAATGATCTTCTGCTTCTTGGGAATCAGCTTAAACTCATTCAGCTTTGTAGACCATTCGCCTTCGAGATTCTTTTTGACCTGCTTGTTTGTATTGAGCTCTTCCCACTTCGGTCTGATAAATACAAAAATGCCAATTGAAAGAATCAGAACAATCACTACAATTAACAGTACAATTCTGTCACGATATCCGAATTTCATTTCTTTGCCTCCTTTGCGTCGCCGATCTTATCGAGATCAATCTTGCCGCCATTCATTTTGACAGTTATCGGCAGCTTGATAATGCGCTCTTCGGTCTTCGGATCCTCCTTGCCGATCACGTTGCCGTCATCGTCAAGAATATCCTTGCCTTCCTTCTGGTCTTCCTCTTCAATCTTCTTGCTTTCGATGCTGTAACCGCCGTAGCTGACAGACTGAACGATATCCAGACCGCGAAGCGCCTCAACGACCTTTTCAGGACCGACAGGCATCGGAGTATCTTCTTCACTGTCCATTTCGAGCTCGATTGCAAAAGCGCCGTTTGCAAAATCCAGCCTGGTATACTTGTAGTGATCCTTCACCTCATCAGCATCTTCCACGCCCAGAACATCCTGAACGACACCGCTGATCGTTGCATCAATCTTCTCATAGAAATCAGAAACAGGCTTCGGCGTACTGATGAAGGAATTGTATGCATCACGAACACCGTTTACGTAGGTGTTGACTGCGGTCTGACGCTGTGTCAGCATCGCATTCTGTGCATCCAGATCCTTTCTCAGCTGGCTGTTCATCTTGTCATTGATGACCTGAATATCATGCTCGACAACCTTGTTCTGGATTGCAAGGAAGCCCCAGACACCTGCGCAGAGACCTGCTGCAACAAGAGCGCAGATGCCGAGCAGAGCGAAGTAGGAGGAATCCGAACGGATCTTGTTGTTGTTGACAGTATCTGTCTCCAGCAGGTTGATGCGCTCGGTATCCTTGTTACGCTTGAACATTGCGCCGATTGCATTGGCGTAGGAGGAGAACTCGAGGTTCTCGTAGCCGTGAATCTGCGGCGGAACGTTGATGATGCTGGTACGGATGCCCATTTTCTCGAGCTCATTGGTGAGTCGGACATACTCATGGGTATCGCCGTAGAAGACAACATTCTCGATCATCTCGCTGCCCGGCTTGGATTTCTGGAACTGGAGCATACGGAAGATGTTCTCATTGACTGCCTCAAAGACGTAGTCTTCGGAATCATCATAGTCCTCAGCGGAAATCGAAGCGAAACGGGAGAAGGAAAGCTGACCCTTCTCATAGAGGTTCAGAGAAATGAAGTTGTTGTCGATCTGCACAGCGAGCAGCGGCATCTTTGCCTTGATCTTGGAATCTGCAAGCAGAACCTTGGTGATGCAGTTGCATCCGATCATAACGCTCTTGAGGTTGATCTGGAGCATATTGAAGACGCGCTTGTAGCAGTCAACGACTTCAAACGGGCAGGCAGTTGCAAGAACCTTGTCTGCGCCCTCGGTCTGATCAGAAGGACCGACAACGATGTAGGAAACGGAATAGGACTCGTCGATGCCGAGTGCAGCAGCCATCTCCGCACGGACCATCTTCATGAAATCCTGCTGCTTTTCAGATCTCTGAATATGCAGCTCCTTGAAGATCGTCATGTTGGAAGAAATGCTGACGATTGCCTCTTTATCAGGCATCTTGTTGGTGCGGAGCACCTGGTTGATGAGCGTGGCAAGACGCGGGACGTCACGGACGTGACCGTTGACGATAACCTCTTCCTCGAGGTTGAGCGTTGCCGCAGAATTGATACGGATTCTGCCGTTATTTTCAGTACCCTTAATGATCCTGATATTGCGGTCAGTAATGTCAAAGGAAAGCATTTACAATATCCACCTCTCAATATATTCTTTGATATGTTCGGTTTTGTGCGGCAGCGGCTGCCGCCGCACAAATGATTACCGTCTGGATTATTGATCGCCCAGATTGCCGATCGAATCGTACAGAGCCGGGAAGAACGCAGCACAGACAAGACCGATGACGATACCGAGAACGATAAGCATAACCGGCTCGAGCAGCGAGCACAGACGCTTGACAGCGGAGTCAGCTTCTTCGTCGTAGTATTCAGCAGTCTTTGCCAGAATGTCGTCCAGCGCACCGGATTCCTCACCGACAAAGATGATCGAACAGAACATGGAGTCGAAGATATCGGCTCTCTGAATCGAGGAGCTGAGCGTTTCACCGCTCTTGACCTCATCAATGATATCGCGGAACTTCATCGAGATGTAGGAGTTGTTCAGGGTATCCGCGGAACGCTTCAGGCACTCAACCATCGGCAGACCCGAAGAATACAGGGAAGCCATGGTCTGTGCAAAACGTGCGGTGTAGATTTTGACAACGAGCTTGCCGAAGCCGGGTCCCTTGATAATGAACCGGTCCCATTTCATTCGCGTGTTCGGGAGTTTCAGCATATAGACAAACGCGAAGATCAGCGCGGCTGTCAGCAGGATCATGATCAGCCAGTGTGCCACGAGGAATTTACCGATATTCATCATGACCTTGGTCAGACCGGGCATCTGTGTCGGATCGTCATACAGGTCCTCGAAGACCGGCATGATGAAGACGAAAACGCCGATGACAACGGCAATCGTCAGGATGACGAGGATGATCGGGTAAACCATCGCGCTCTTGATCGTATTGGCGAGCTTGTTCTGGTTTGCATAGTAGTCACTCAGTCGCTGCATGATGATATCCATCTGACCGGACGACTCACCTGCACCGACCATTGATGTCAGCAGAGTCGGGAAGACGCTGCCGTGTACTTCGAGCGCATCGGAGAAGGATTCACCCTTCTGCACGTTCTCATACACATCACGCCAAACGTTTCGAGCAGCTTCGCTCTCCTGCTCTTTGCAGAGAATGTCAAGTGCCTTGACCAGAGTCAGACCGGATGTCAGCATCGCGGCCATCTGACGGGTACAAAAAGCCAGATCTTTCGTCTTGAACTTTTTGATCGTCTTGGTGCTGGACTGGCGCTCCTTGTAATCGGTGACATACATTCCCTTTTCTCGGATTTTTGCCAAAAATTCCTGCTCATCTTCTGCCGTCATAACGCCCTTGCGCACGTTACCGACTGCATCCTTCGCAGTATAAGTGAAACTCATTGGCATAAAACCACCTCCTGCAAGCCTGTAGATTGTTTCGGAAGCCCTGCGGCGAGCGAAGCCGCTGCCTCCTTAGGTTTATCCGTGTGCAACCCGTGCACCCAGAACAGACTTGCCGCTTTCAGCCGCCGGAATCCGGCTCTGATCAGCAGGTATTTCTGCAAATGGGCATAGCAATAGCCACACATAGATCCATAGGGATATTATACCACAGATGATAGACAAATGCAACTATGTTTCAACCAAAATTTCAGGTCCAAATTTAGTTGTTTCGCCTAATCCTCCCGCGGTGCCGCCATTGACTGCTTCAGGATGATGCTCCCGGGTATCACATAGCGCGACGGCTGCTTCTGTGGATTTTCGATTCGCTTGAGCAGCAGCGAGACTGCGGCATGTGCCATTTCCGCGAGATCGACCTCAACGGTCGTGATCGCCGGCACACACATATCAGAGACCGTGTAATTATCGTAGCCGGTGACGGAGATATCCTCCGGCACACGGATCTCACGCCGCTGCAGGGCACCGATGACGCGGAACGCAGTTTCGTCGCAGTTGCAGACGAATGCGGTCGGCATCTCCTCGGGAAACGCAAATTCCGTCAGGCTGTATCCGTTCGGGAGACGGTCCTCCAGCGTCCATTCCTTGCGGTATTCGAGCCCGTTTTCCATAAGACATTTGATATAGCCGAGGAAACGGTCGTGGATGCTGCTGGTCGCGGTCACGGTACCGATAAAGCCGATTTTCTTATGCCCGAGCTGCACGAGCCGGTCGGTCATCAGATAGCTGTCATAAAAATTATCGGAGATCACAGCGTCGATTTCGCTGTGCTTGTCATAGAAATCCAGAAACAGCATCGGCAGATGCAGCGATGCAAGCCGTTCCAGATAATCCGTTGCGAGCTGTCCGACGATAATCAGTCCGCGCACCTGCCGTTCAGCGGCAATCCGCGGGAGCACGCCGTTGCGCTCATCTGATTCGGAAATGCTCTCGTAAACAGAATAAAGGTTGCAGTGTGTCAGCTCCTTGGAGACGCCGGCGGTCAGGAACCAGTAGAAAGTACCGCGGACATTCGCAAAGCGCTCGCTGGTGAGGATTCCGATGCTGCCGCCCTGCTGCTGCACTTCAGGCGCTGCCTTGCGCGGCGTGCGCGGAGCAGAGGGACGGTACCCAAGCTCAGAAGCGCGCTCCTTGATTTTTCTGCGCATATCCTCGCTGACACCGCCGCGGTCATTCAGCGCATTGGAAACCGTCACAACGCTGACGCCGAGCTCTTTTGCGATGTCTGACATCCGGATGCCGTTTTTCATAGGAACTCCTCCGTCATCCGCAGTATGCATCTCTATCGGTGTATATAATAAATAGTATATGCTCCCTGCGGACACTTTTTATTTATTATATCACATCTTTTTTCATTTGTAAATACCTAAGTAAAAAAAACTTTCCGTATAAAAATCTGTCAGATTTGTGCGAAATCCGTCATTTACAGTCCGTCTGGTATTATAACTTCGATAAAAAATGACTTAATCCGTTTCAAAAATTATTCATTCTATCCTTTTCAACAGATTTGCTGATTTTTGTTTGTGCAAAACGCTCAAAATCAACATTGATAATTTGTTAACATTCGGCTTTTTCTCCCTTGCGATTTCCCGTAAAATGGTGTATGATAGTATCAGCCGGACAGGCGTGCAGCGCAGTTTTTTGCTGCATCTGCGCCGGAAAGAGAAAATGCAATATGAGGAAAGAGGTAATTCAGAATGAACAAGAAACTGCTCGCAGCACTTGCTGCATCTGCATCGGCGCTCATGCTCTGTACCGCCTGCGGCAGCGATGCCGCGGAATCCAGCACACAGGAGACCACAGCAGCCCCCGTTACGACGGCTGCACCGGAATCCGAATCCGCTGCTGAAACCGCCGAGAGCATCGCAGCCGAGGACATCGAATTTGAGGAGCCGGTCGAAGCAAAATCCGGCGATGCGATCCTCGCAATCGTGGACGGTCAGTGGTACGTCCAGTACTGGGGCAAGAAGGATGACATCCTGACCTATGACGCAGGCGTCGCACATATCGAGGGCGACGGCGACTACACCGTCAGCGTCAATGTCGGCACGAAGGGCGCACAGTTCGATATTTCCGGCGATCCGGAGAACGGCTATACCTGCGGCGGCACCGATTTCTGCGCCGTCATCGTGCAGGACGGCACCAAGCTGTTCCCTGACATGAGCATTGAGATCAAGGAGATCCGCGTGGACGGCAAGCCGGTCGAGATGACCGCCAAGAACTACACCTCCTCGGACGACGGCGTCGAGATGCGTGCGAACATCTACAACCACTTCATCAGCAACTTCCCTGACGATGCACATACCGCCGAGGGCGCAGTGACCGGCGATTTCGGCGAATACTCCTCCAAGATCATCAATCCCGACGATTTCGCCAAGTGGACAACAGTCGAGGTTGACTTCACCGTCACCGGCACGGGCGATGCCGCAGCGGCCGAAGACGGCGCGGATGCAGAACCCGCGGCAGCGGAGGAATCCTCCTCCGAGGAAGCATCAGAGAGCACCGCAGCGTAATCCGCAAAAGGAAACAAAGCACCTGTCATGCGAAATGACGGGTGCTTTTCTTTGAAGTTCAGTTCACCGCGCCGGATTCGCTATTATAAATAGTATATCGGATCAAAGCGGTGTATTCCAGTTTCCTGCAAGAAATCTGCGCAAAATCACAATATCCCTGAGATTGACCGTGCCGTCGTGATTGACATCCGCAGCAATCGGGTCAATGATCTCGCCCCAGCCGCCGACCGCATAACGCCGCATCGCAACAACGTCCTTGAGATCAACGCTGCCGTCGGAATTGGCATCGCCGCTCCGGATCACGGGCTGTGTCTCCGTTGTGGTTACGGTCGTGGTTGTGGCGGTTGTGGTCGTTGTGGTCGTCGTGGTTGTTGTAGTGGTTGTTGTTGTGGTTGTGGTGGTAGTCGTAGTCGTCGTGGTCGTCTCCGGTGCCACGGCAATGCATCCGCTTTCGGCGGTGAACGCAGTCTGATTCAGCCTGCTGTCGCAAAATTTGTCGAGCTTCAGCTTCAGCGGATACCGCGTGCCGCGCTTTGCATCTGCCGGAACGGCAAACTGCAGCGTCAGCAGAACGCCGTCCGCCCTGACATTCTCCGTCCCGATTGTCCCGACGGCAACCGTATGCGTCTCCGCATAATGTGCCGTTTTCATGCGCAGATTTGCAGCAAGTTCGCCCTTTTCAAAGACCGGCTCATCCTCCGGCGTCAGTACCGGTTTCAAGCCGGCAGTGCCGTAATCGACCGTAAAGCCGGTATTCGCAAAGCCGGAATTATCCCGCAGCTTTACATCCACGGACACCGTCTCTCCCGGCTCCGCAGTCACATCTTCGATGCAGAGAACCGGCTGCTGACCGGCGGCCTCCGCCAGCACGGCAGCATTCCGCACAGGACGGCGATCCGCTTCCTGTGCCGCAGACAGAAACGACCAGACCGCAGCGCCCGTACAAACTGCGGCGGTCAGCAGAGAACAAATGCGCTTGTTCCACATATGGCAGCCTCCCGATTCGGCACGATTATGAAACTCGCACAGCAATTTTCAATAATCGCACCTCATTATATATATTATATCATATACTTATCCGTTTGTCAAGCAAAAGATATCCCGTATTGCAGGAACAATACGGGATACTGTTGTTTCTGTCTCAGCCGTGATTCTGCTCTGCGACGAGCTTATCGGCACCGTACATTTTACGGAGCTTCGGCTTTTCGATCTTGCCGGTCGGATTGCGCGGCACATCCGCAAAGATGATCTTGCGCGGTCTCTTGTAGCGCGGCAGCGCCTCGCAGAATTTGTTCATTTCAGCCTCAGTGCAGGTCTCGCCTTCCTTGATCGAGATGATCGCGGCAGCGATTTCGCCGAGCCGCTTATCGGGCAGACCGATGACAGCAACGTCCTTGACCTTCGGATTGGAGCGGATAAAGTCCTCGATCTGAACCGGATAGAGATTTTCGCCGCCGGTGATAATGACATCCTTCTTGCGGTCCACGAGGAAAATGAAGCCGTCCTCATCCTCCTGCGCCATATCACCGGTGCGGAGCCAGCCGTCCGGCATGAGCACCTGCTTTGTGGCTTCTTCATCGTGATAGTAGCAGGTCATGACGCCAGGACCCTTGACGCAGAGCTCACCGACCTCGCCGCGCGGGACGATATCACCGTTCTCGTCGATGATCTTGCTCTCCCAGCCGAAGCCTGCCTTGCCGATTGCGCCGACCTTGTGGATATTCTCCACGCCGAGATGCAGCGCGCCCGGTCCGATCGACTCGCTCAGACCGTAGTTTGTATCATACTGATGATTCGGAAAGTATTTTTTCCAGCGTGTGATCAGGCTGGGCGGAACCGGCT
>CAMHUJ010000060.1 GCA_946188175.1 uncultured Ruminococcus sp. | reverse complement strand
CCGTCCTTATTAAAAGAACGGGTCTAAGCTGGTGGTCGGACTCGAACCGACGACCTGCGCATTACGAATGCGCTGCTCTACCAACTGAGCCACACCAGCATATATTAACTTTTTGGAGACTCGAACCGACGACCTGCACATTACGAATGCGCCACAGTTTCACGAAGTGAAACAAGTGTCTACACAACTGAGCCACACCAGCATATCTATTCACTTGCAATACAACTGAGCCACACCGGCACAGATATACAATTCGCATTCCGGATGAATGCCTAGTTATTATAGCATATTTTCATAAAAATGTCAAGGGAAAATGCCGAAAAAAATTTTTTGCGAAAAAAAGACAGAAAAGAATTGTAATTTTCAGGAAAGTGTGCTATACTATAATAGAATTTGCATATTCGGCCGCTCTGTTCCCGCAAAGCGACAAAGGATTTACACAGAAAGGAGCGCAGTCCTGTTAGACTGCTACTGTTTATTATGGCAAACAAACGAAAAAGACATATGTCCTGCCTCGGTGTACTGCTGATCTTCTGCATGCTTATGGTTGTGGCATTGACCGCAGCCGTGAACCTGCTCTTCAGCAACAGCTCTGCATTCAGTCTGCTCGGCAATCACTACGTTTATTATACGGAAGAGGATATGCCGACCAAGGTGCCGAGCGGCGTGCTCGTTTTTGTTGAGGACACCGATCAGATCAGCCAGAAGGATATTGTCCTTTACCGCAATGAAAGTGATGCATACCGCATTGCCGTTGCAAGCCTGATCGTCGATACCGATTCGAGCGTCCCCGATCAGACCGGAAAAACCTATTATCTGACAACGGAAAGCAATACAACTGCGGTTCAGGTCGAGGAATCCTCGATTGTCGGTATCTGCCGCCGCAGAAGCAAGGAACTCGGCGCAATGGTCGGATTCCTGACCGGTCTTGCCGGTAAGATTATCGGCTTTGCACTGCCGCTGCTTATCATTCTGATCTATCTGATCTCCTCCATTGCAGGCAAGAAGGACATGGACTTCAACCCCGAGGATGAGGACAACGATCTTGCATTCGTCAAGTCGATTCAGCAGAAGCAGCAGAAAATCGCAGAACGCGATGCAGAACGCATTGCGAAGGAGCGCAGAAAGACGCAGACCTTCGACGATGCAATGTATGAAGACCCCGAGGCGCCGTCCTTCCGTCCGCAGCACCGCATGAGCGATGAGGAGCTTGCACAAATGGAGGAGGAGGAAGCCGCACGCCGTGCAGAACGCATTGCAGCGGTCCGCAGCCATATGGAGCAGCGCCGCCAGACCGAAACACCGGACGGTGTTCCGCTTTACACGACGGAAATCATCACGAAAACACATACGCTTTCGATTCCGAAATCCGGCGACAAGCCGCTGACCACAACGACGCAGCGTCCGCTGAAGCCGACCCCGACGGAGGATATTCCGCGTCTGACCGCAACCGGTCACATCCAGATTCCGACCGCCGAGCAGCTCGCAGAGGAGCAGGAAAGCCGCTTAAAGCAGGCACAGGCACTCGCAAGAGCCGCACAGGATGAAGCATTCGGCATGCCTTACAGACCGCAGCGCGACAAGCATACCGCGGAGCATGAGGCACCGGTAAAGCGTTTTGCAGAACCGGAAACTCCGGCAAGAAGCTATGCAGAGCCCGAAGCCCCTGCAAGAAAATTTGCAGAACCGGTTGAGGAGAAGCCCGTTCAGACAGCACCGGCTGCATCTTCTGCACCTGCTGTTCCGGCTGAGCCCGCAGCGCCGGTCACCGCTCCGGCAACCGATACCGCAGCTCCGGCAGCGGAAAAGAAGGTTGTCAAGAAGGTTGTGAAGAAGGTCGTCAAGAAGCAGGTCTCTGCTTCCGATTTCGATGATCTCATGGCATTCCTTGATAATGAGAAGAAAAAGCTGTAAGCATAAAAAACCTCGGAATCACGAAGATTCCGAGGTTTTTGTTATCTGCATTATTCGGAAAGATCATGCAGCAGCGCGCCTGAATCCGCACTGTCCCTCTCATTCGGTTTCTGCTGTGCAATATCCTCGAGCAGAATCAGATGCTGCAAATACTGGCTGTCGGATTCATCGTCATGGAACAGACCGGAATCCTCGATATGCCCTTTGATCTCCAGCGTATCGCGCAGAAATTCGGGTGTCAGCTCGCCGTCCTTTGCACGCTCATCAAGCCGCTCCAGAACAACCTGCCGGATCAGCGTATAAGCAACCGCAAACATCGGCACACCGATAATCAGACCGATGATGCCGAATAATCCGCCGCCGAGGAGACATGCAAAGAGCTCCCAGAAGGCAGGCAGTCCGATGGATTTGCCGACGATTCTCGGGTCGAGAATATTGGCATCGAACTGCTGCAGCGCAATAATAAAAATCAGGAAATACAGTGCTTTCAGCGGATTCTCCATGAGAATCAGCAGTGTACACGGAATCGCACCGAAGATCGGTCCGAAATATGGGATCATATTCGTTGTGCCGATGATCACGGCGATCAGCGTTGTATAGGGCGCACCGATGATCGTGACGCCGATGAAGCAGAGCATGCCGATCAGCAGCGAATCGAGCAGCTTGCCGATTGCCGCAGTACCAAAGGTCTGGTTTGCGGCGGTCATCTGCTTGTCGATCCAGTCGGCGGTTTTCGGCTTGAAAATCGCGTAGAGAATCTGCTTCCACTGCCGCACAAACCGCTTCCGGCTGACGAGCAGATAAACGGCAATCACAAAGCCGACGATCACCGCATACAAGAATCCGAGCGTACTGGTCGCGCCGGATGCAACAGCCGCGAGAATCTTCTGCGAGACATCAACCGGATCGACATTGCCCATGCCGAGCTCCGTTGCGGAGAAGCGGTCCTGCAATTCACGGAGATATCCGGCGAGTGTATTGTCCGCATGCAGCAGCTTTTCCACATATGCCATAATCAGATCGAAATAATGCGGAAGCTGGTCGATTGCCGTGGAGAGACCGTTCACGACCTGCGAGAAGGTCACGATCACGAGCAGTACGATTGAGCCGATAAACAGCGCAACAACCAGAAACGAGCTGAGACCGCGCGGCAGAACTGCCAGCTTCGGATGCTTCTGAATCGGATTTGCGAGCCATTTGTCGAAGCGCTTTTCGAGCATGGACGCAGCCGGTGCAAGCAGATACGCAAAGACAAAGCCTGCAAAAACCGGTCCGAGCGCGGATGTAATCCTGCGGACGAATTTTGTCACATCATCAAAACGGATGAAAGCAAAGGTCAGCGCGATGCATGCCGCCAGCACGAAAAACAGTGTAATCGGGCGCATCTGCGAAAGAACGATCGGTTCCCGCCGCTGCCGTTTCACGAAGATCCCTCCTTTATTTTTATCTTCCATTTAAGAAAAGTGTTTCTGCGGTAAATCAGAATTTGTCGGCAGTGCCGACCGCGGCTTGCTCTGTTGAATCGGAATCAGGAATTCTAATTGTTTTTGTCAACTTCTCTTTATCCGGTGTCCTATCGTTTATTATCGCTGGGCGCGGGGCGCGAATGCGAGAGAGACAACCCAAGAAAGAGGGGAGGCGCTCCTTCGTCGCTTATCTCCCCTCTCTCTTAGGTTTTCCCTCTCGCGCTCTCCTTTTCCTCACTTTCTCCCCTCTTGCTCCGCGTTTCATCAGGGTTCACGTTCTAAGGGGGTTAAGGGATCAGGAAAGCGGGGGCTCGGGGGCGAAAACCTAAGGGGATAGGGGGAATGCGAGCTTGCGAGTTTTCCCCTGTCCCCTTGGGTTGTCACCCCCGTTCCGTGGGGAGAAGTGTGTCTTGATTTTTTGGGGGCGTTTATTGGGTGTATTTTCTGCCGTAAAATTCCGATTTATTTCAGCAACGCAATTCATAAAAGGGACATTTATATTTGATTGCATTATAGCACATTCTCTCCCAAATTGCAAGTGAAAAACGCACGAAAAATACGAAGAAAGCAGTATCCTTTCACAAATCTTTCACATAATTCTTTCTTCCTTCGGTTTTTTCCTTCTTCATATTCAAAATCATCCTGCAAAGCGGTCAAATTTTCACAATACTTCCATTGAAATCCAATCTCTTATATGCTATAATAAAAAAAGCCTTTCCGGATAACATCAAGCAAACCGTCCGCAGCCATTCAGAAAGGAGCATCCAAATGTCTATTCAGGATTATGCAAAGGCACAGAAGCTCGCCGAAAAACATTTCCGGCAGGCAGTCTCGCACGGTATTTATCCCTATCTGCCTGCGCTCGAGGATATTCTGCGCGAAAATGAGGTCGAGGGTCAGCTGCCGCTCGGGCAGATCGAAATTCCGATCTCGCTGATTGCAGGTATCTCGCAGTCGGAGCGCATCTCTGCATTTGCATCCAACTTTATGCCGCTGTTTGAATATGAATCCGAATTCGGCAGCAAATGGTCACAGCTCTGCGACTCGATCAATGAGGTCGGTCTCCGTAATCCGATTACGGTTATGGAATATATGCAGCGCTTTTATGTCTGCGAAGGAAACAAGCGCGTCAGCGTCTCAAAATATAACGGTGCCGTCGCAATCGAAGCGAAGGTCACAAGAATCATCCCGAAGCCGAATGATACGGTTGAATATCAGGTATATTCCGAATTTACGGAGTTTTACCGCGTATCTGGCATATATGATATCCAGATGAGCCAGCCGGGTGCATTTCCGCGCCTGATTCAGGCGATCACGCCGACCGAGCTGCCGGATGATCCCGACCAGAAGCGCCCGCTGATGCCGCCGTGGGATGCGGAGCTGCGCAAGGACGTCAAATTCCTCTATACCGTTTTCGCAAGCTACTATACCACAAAATATGAGCAGCGCCCGCCGATCACCGCAGGAGACGCTTTCCTGCATTTTCTGGAGATTTACGGCTTTGAACAGATACGCGGGCTCTCGTCGCTTGAGCTGCACCGCCGGATCGACCGCATCCGCGAGGAATTCCGCGTGCTCGGAAACGTCAATCCGACCTCTCACATCCTGAATCCGACCGAGGTCTCGCAGAAGGTCGCACTGAAAAAGAAAATCCCGCTGACCGGTACGCCGGTGCTGCATATCGCCTTCCTCTATCCGAAGGATCCGCAGGGCTCCGGCTGGAGCTACAATCACGAAATCGGGCGGCGCTATCTCGAAGATACCTTCGGCGATGCGATCACGACAAAGGCTTATGTCTGCGAGGTCGATGAGGCGGAATCCGTCATTGAAAGCGCAATCGCAGAGGGCTGCCGTCTGATCTTCACAACCTCCCCTGTGTATCATGCTGTCAGCATGCGCATGGCTGTCGCGCATCCGGAGGTCATTCTGCTGAACTGCTCCGTCAATACGGCATACAAGCAGCTCCGCACCTATTATCTGCGTATCTACGAGGCAAAGTTCATTACGGGTCTGATCGCGGGCTCCATGACCGAAAACGAGCGTGTCGGCTATATCGCGGATTATCCGATTCTCGGCGCGCCCTCCTCAATCAGCGCATTTGCACTCGGCGTCAAAATGGTCAATCCGCGTGCTATGGTCTATCTGGACTGGTCCACACTGGAAAACCACGATCCGCTGGAATACTTCCGCAGCAAGCAGATCGACCTGATCTCCGACAGAGATATCAATGCACCGCTGCTCGATGATACCGGCTTCGGCTTATACGGCTTATACGGCGGTGTTTCGTTCCGGCTGGCGGCACCGGTCTGGAACTGGGGCAGCCTTTATGAGGACCTTGTGCATTCGGTGCTGATCGGTGCATGGAAAAACGACGGCAATCAGAATGAAACACAGGCGCTCAATTATTACTGGGGCATGTCCTCGGGCGCGATTGACGTCGCTGTTTCCGGCAGACTGCCGAGCGGTACGCAGCGGCTTGTCAAGCTCATGCAGGATGAGATCACAAGAGGCGATTTCCAGCCGTTCAGCGGTCCGATCTACGGGCAGGACGGCACCTGCAAGGTCGCACCGGAACAGTCTCTGACGCCGGATGAGATCATTCAGGCAGACTGGCTGCCGGACAATGTCGTCGGCACGCTGCCGGATGTATCCGAGCTTGATCCGCGTTTCCGTGAATTTGCCAAGTGGCACAGCATCCGCGGCTTATAATCTGTAACTTGTATTTTTATCTTTTCAGAAAGCATCGCTTTCTGACTCCCCTTTCTATTTTGTACTATCTTCATATTTGACTTTGCATTACGTTTTTCTACTGATTCTGCTTTTGTTTTTACGGGGAAATAATCTGAAAAAACAGGAGAAGTAAAGTTATGAAGATTATGGTAATGTCTGACGAGGAATCGTCCTACATCTGGGAACATCTTGACAAATCTGTCTTTGAAGGTGTTGACATGATCCTTGCCGCAGGTGATCTGAAATCGGAGTATCTGGAATATGTGGTCACAATGTCCAATAAGCCCGTATTCTATATACACGGCAATCACGATGAAAAATACAAGGTAAAGCCTCCGGAGGGCTGCGAATGCATCGAGGATGATATCATCGAATATCAGGGCGTCCGGATCCTCGGTCTGGGCGGCAGCATGCGCTACCGCAACGGTCTGTATCAGTATGACGAAAAGCAGATGCAGCGGCGGATCCGGCATCTCTGGCTCAAGCTGCGCTCCTACGGCGGATTTGATATCCTGCTGACGCATGCACCCGCCGCCGGATTTCATGATACAAACGACCCGAATGATATCTGTCACAGGGGCTTTGAAGCGTTCAATGAGCTGCTGGAAAAATACAAGCCGAGATACCATATCCACGGGCATATCCATATGAACTACGGAACCAAGGCGCCGCGCGTCGCACAGAATAAACAGACGACCGTTATCAACGCCTACCGGTATTTCACCTTTCAGTTCGGAGATACCGTAACGGAGAAGACGAAAGAGCTGACGCAGAACAAATGAAGCACGCTTTGTTTTCCGTCTTTGTCAGAAGCGCAGAATTTGCTTGCAGATTCTGCGTTTTTCTTTGCACCGCCGCGTCCGGAAACAGGCAAAAATAACGATAATAATTACCGGTGAATCAACAGTCCGTATAATCGCCGTAAAACCTTGGTTTTTTAGGTGAAATGTGCTATAATATAGTGAATTCTTATACCGTGACAGAAAGGAATCAGATTATGTCGAGGAATCATGATACAAATAGTAAAAAACCGTTCGAGATTCCGCGTCCGGAATTTCCGAAGCGCGCTGTCGTGACGGGCGGTATGCCCTACGGCAATAAGGAGCTGCATTTCGGCCATGTCGGCGGAATGCTCGTGTTCGCAGATACCTATGCACGCTTCCTGCGCGACCGCATCGGCAGGGAAAACGTGATCTTCGTCAGCGGCACCGACTGCTACGGCTCCCCGATCGCGGAGGGCTGGCGCAAGAAGGTCGAGGCAGGCGAATTTGAAGGCTCTCTCGAGGATTTCGTGCAGCGCAATCACAATAAGCAGAAGGATACACTGAAAGCATACGGCATCTCGCCAAATCTCTTCGGCGCATCCGGCCTCGGCAGAACGAAGGAGATTCACGCTGCATATACGCTGGAATTTTTGCAGTCGCTCTATGATAAGGGACAGCTCAATCAGATCACGACGATGCAGTTCTTTGATGAGAAGGCAGGCGTTTTCCTCAACGGCAGACAGGTCATCGGAAAATGTCCGGTCGAGGGCTGCACCTCTGAAAAGGGCTATGCAGATGAATGCGATCTCGGACATCAGTATATGCCGGAGAATCTGCTGAATCCGGTCTCTGCGCTGACCGGCGAGACCCCGACCATGAAGCCGGTCACGAACTGGTATTTCAAGCTGCGCGATTATGAAAAGCTGATGCAGGAATGGGTCGGCGAAATGCAGAAGGATAAGAAAATCCGTCCGGTCGTGTGGAAAACGATCTCGGAATTCTTAAAGCCGCCGGTCATTTACATCAAGCGCGAGTTTGAGGAGAAATATCTGACCCTCAAGGATCAG
>CAMHUJ010000059.1 GCA_946188175.1 uncultured Ruminococcus sp. | reverse complement strand
TTTGCCCCTGAGCTTTACGCTTAGGGGCAATTTTTGTATTGATTCTGAGAATGATTGTGATTTATCTTTCTGCGACGAATCGGGCAAGCTGAACGTGACCGTCTGTTTCAACGGATGCGATATGGAATCCGCATTTTTCGGTGTAGAACCTGACATTTTCTTTCTTATCGAAAGGCGTTGCCAGAGTGATCTTTTTCCAATCCGCATAAAGCGACTTTATAAACTGAACTGTCTGTGTACCGATTCCTTTGCCTTGATATTCCGGAACGATGCACAGGCAGGTGATCTCATATACGCCCGTTTCCTGCATGTTGCAGGCAACACATCCGACAGGTTTATGATCGCATAATATGATATATTTCGGATGATCTCTGATAGATGCTTTCATCATTTCCGTTGTTTTGCCGTATCCGGGGCAGGTGCCGTATCTTTTGTAGTCGCTGTAAAATGAAGCGTTGTAGATCTTTATCAGCATTTCGGCATCTTCCGGCTCGGCTTTTCTGTATTCTGCTGTCACGGTTTGTCAGCTCCTTACATTCCGAGTTGTAGCAGGAACAATTATAGCACAGCATATCTGCGCTGTCAATAGAAACGCGGGCGTTTATGGATAAGGAGGAAGTAGGAGGGAGAAAGGAGGAAGTGCTTTTGGAGATAGGAGTTAGGAGAGAGGAGTGAGGAGTTGCGGTGCGGCTGCGCCGCGATTTGAAATATGATTCTCGATTCATTTTTCACTTTTCCGCAATTCCTGATTTCTCATTTCTAATTCATGTTTCGGGCTTGATTTCGGAAATGCGGAAATTGCGCTGTGAGAGGCGGCGGAATCCGATGCGCGCGGCGATATCCGCAAGACGCTTCGGCAGCAGCGGCGCGACCGGTGCCGAGACCGGATAGCCGAAGATTTCCGTGCCGCAAATATGCATCAGCAGCGCCGTACCGGCAAGCGCGATGCCGGGGAGCCCCGCCGCAGCAGCCGCCAGTATAAATGCGGGACGCAGCACGGTCAGTGCGGCATGGTGCTCCGGAATGATGAAGCCTGCCGTTGCGGAGAGTGCCGCAGCAGTCAGTACGGGCGTGCTGATCAGCCCCGACTGCACCGCCGCATCCCCGATCAGCAGGCCGCCGATCATGCCGACCGCGCCGCCGACTGCCTTCGGGAGCCGCAGCCCTGCTTCGCGCACGATCTCGAACAGCAGCAGGACGCCGAGCATCTCCGCGGCAAGCGAAAACGGTACATTCTGCTCCGAATCCGCAAGCAGACGCAGCAGCGTTTCATGCAGCAGCTCGGGATGATGCAGCGCTGCGGCGAGATAGAAGGCGGGCAGCAGCAGAGAAGCCAGTGCGGCGGCGTATTTGATCCAGCGCAGCAGTGTCGCATAGAACGGCGGATAGTTGTAGTCGTCAAGCGTCTGGAAGGTTTCGCAGAAGAGCTGCGGGATCAGAAGCGCAAAGGGCGTACCGTCGATCAGAATGCCGACCCTGCCCTCAAGCAGCTTGGCACAGCAGATATCGGGACGCTCCGTGATGCCGGTGCTGTGTACGAGCTGCATATCGCTGCCCTCGAGAAACGGGCGCACATATCCGACGGAAAAGATGCTCTCGAGCGGCAGTGTTTGCAGTGTCTGCCGGACGCTTTGCAGCAGGCGTTCGGGCACGCGGTCGCGCAGATAGACCATGCAGAGCTCGGTCTGCGAAAGCGTGCCTGCGGTATGCATTTCAAAGCACAGCAGCGGCGATTTCAGCCGCCTGCGCAGCAGTGCCATATTCGTGCGGACGGGCTCCGTAAAGCCCTCTCTTGCGCCGTAAAGATTCAGCTCGCCCGAGGGCTCCGAAATGCCGCGCGATGCATAGCCCTGCATGCCGTATGCGAGACAGAATGCAGCGCCGTCCGCGAGCAGAATCACAAAGCCCGAATGCAGCAGCCGGAGCAGCGCAGCGGTTTCGCATACGGCGGTGCAGTCCGCGGCGGGCATCTGATATTCCCGCAGATGCCGCAGCAGTGCATCGCCGCCGCTGAAATGACCTGTGAGTGCGCCCAGCGGTGCGGCAAGCCGCTCTGCAAATCCTTCGCTGCTGCACATGCCCTCGCAGGAGAGCAGCGCGCATGCAGTGCCGCAGACTGTCATCCGGCTGACGATCATATCCGCCGAGCCGCCCGTCAGGTGCGTGAGCATATTGAGATTGGTTTCCAGTGTATCAGTCAGTTGCATATTCTCATCTCCGCCGGATAGGATTTGCATTTTCTGCTTGATTATTCCGCTGTCCGAAGATGTTTATTCGCTGCAATCACTTATAATATAGTATCCGCGGATTTTTTCTCTGCGGCGCAAAATTAAGAAAAATAATCGTTGCTTTTTTTTTCTGAGTGTGTTATAATAAAGAATACATGGGCTGAAACGGCAAAATCCGACAAATTCAGCCTCCTCAGAACAGGAAAGGAACTTCGGAATGATGAAGCGAACGGAGAAAGCGGCGGCAGCGCTGCTCACATTCGGCATGATGCTCTGTTTTGCGGCATGCAGCGGCAATACGGAGAATCAGCCCATTGAAAGCATCGAACCGGCGGTGACGGATTCCACGGCGCCTGTCACGCTTGCCACGGAAACGACCGCCCTTACGACGACAACGGAGCCTGCCGCACCGCCTGATATTTCTGTCAATATGCTCGCCGTCGGCGACAACCTCGTCCAGACCTATGTCTATAAGGCGGCACAGGCGAAGGCGACGAACGGCGAGGAATATAACTTTATGCCGCTCTATGAAAATGTCGCGCCGATTGTACAGGCGGCGGATGTTGCCGTGATCAATCAGGAGACGATCATCTGCGGAAACGGCTTTGATATTTCCGGCTCGAATTTCAATTTCTGCTCGCCGCCGGTGCTTGCAGATACGATGATCGACGTCGGCTTCGATATCTTTACGCTTGCCAATAACCATATGCTCGACCGCGGCATCGAGGGTCTCGAGGCGTCGATCAATTTCTGGGATGAAATGATGCGGAAAAGACCTGTGCTTGCGCTCGGCGCATACCGCGGCCCGAACGATCAGGAGACGATCCGCGTGCAGGATATCAAGGGCATGCGCATTGCCTATCTTTCCTACGCGGAAATGCTCAACGGCTATTATATCCCGAATTACTCCGAAATCTGCGTCGGCATGACCAGTGAGGAGGATCTGATCGAACGCCAGATCAAGCGCGCGAAGGAGGTTGCGGATGCAGTTGTCGTCGCAACGCACTGGGGCGCGGAGGATACGCATACGGTTCGCCCCGATGTCCGCGAGCTCGCGCAGAAGATCATCGGCTGGGGCGCGGATGTCATTATCGGCACGCATTCCCATACCGCGCAGACCATGGAATATCTCCCGCGCGAGGACGGCACGCAGGGCTTCGTATTCTATTCGCTCGGCAATTTCATCTCCGCCCAGACCGATAACTTCAATGTCATCGGCGAAATGGCACGCTTTAATATTGTAAAGAACGGCGAAA
The DNA here is from genome assembly GCA_946188175.1 of uncultured Ruminococcus sp. Lineage (GTDB taxonomy): Bacteria > Bacillota > Clostridia > Oscillospirales > Ruminococcaceae > Firm-04. Next base: position 4,461 of record CAMHUJ010000059.1, on the reverse strand, counting down.
CGGGCGCGGTGACGGTCGAGGATATCGGCGTCATGCCGGTGATTACGCACTATGAGGATTCGTTCTCCAACCTGCGTCTGTATCCTTATAATATGTATACGCCGGAGCTTGCAAACTCCCACGCGCTGCCCTATACGCATGCGCCGGGTGAATCCGCAAAGGATTTCAGCATGGATGTCATCAATGCGATTGCCGATGCGAATATCCCGAAGGAATATCAGTGGCTTGAATGATATACAGCATATCATAAAATAAAGGAAAATCCCGCGATATCTGATTCCTATATGTATAGTAGGAATTATCGCGGGATTTTGTTGTTAGATTGCATAATTTTAACATACGGGATTTATCAATAATCACAAAAACGGTAACGAAGTCTTGACTTTGTGACAGCGGTTTATTATAATGGTAGTAAGCCGTATTGTCTGGATACGTATACCCTTTTGAAGGCGGCTCTGACGCTTTAGTACGGAAGCGGAGGAAACACCTGCGATCGGGCATGCGTAAACCGGTACGGAACAGACGGACGTCCGCGGCGGTGTGCAGCTCCGGAAACGCTGAATCCGGTGAAGGGGCGCAAAACTGCTTCGTTTCGTCCGAGGTATATGAAAAGAAATGTATCAGCGCGTTTCTTGGATTATATACATTATCATGAAAGAAGGAGGAAAGGAATGAAGGCGCAGAAAGCGGCGGCTGCCGTAATGGCTGCGGGCTTCATGGCGTACTCAGGATCCGGAACGGCATGCCTTCAGGCGAATGCCGCGGAGAAAGAGCCTGTTACTGCACTTGTCCTGGAACGGACGGCAGCTGACACGGACGGGCATTTCGAGACGACACTCTCGCTGGATGAGCTTCCGGAAACCGGATTGTGCGCACTGGAGTTTGCAATCGCATACGACACTGCTGCTCTCGGGATTACCGATGTGAAGCTGCTGTATGACACCGGAGCACAGAAAGCGGAAGTTCGTGCGAACCCGAAGCTCGCCGGAACTGTCTTCCAGTTTGAAGTCAGGGACGGACTGCTGTGGATTCGCTGGGCAACTGCTCTGGACGCAGAATACTGGCTGAGAACGGAACAGGCTTTCTTCAAGGTCGAAGGCAGACTCAGGGATGAAATGCCCAAGGGCTCCTCGACGGAGTTGAAGCTCGTTTCAGCAGCGGGGGATGCCGCGGATGCGGTAATAGCTGCTGGCTATTTGGATGCGGACGGAACAACCCACTCCTGTGAGACCGTCGTGCGGAACGGCACAGTCTGGAAACCGATTGATGAAACCGGCGCAACAATGTACGGCGACATTGATCTGGACGGCAGACGCACGGTTGCGGACGCAGTGTTGATGCATCGGGCAATCGCAGAAGAGCTGGCTCTCAGCGCCGCAGCATACGCAAACGCAGATTGTGAGACTGACGGCATGCTGACAATGAGCGATGTATCGCTGATGCTTCGGATCATGGAACATGACCGCGAAGACAGCGCTCAGGAAGCACGTTAAGCACTCACCCACGGGGAATCAACAGACGCACGGGTAAGCTGAATGATTCCATGCTCCGTGATATGCGGCCGCAAGGCGCGTATCTACTGCAACATTTCGTGGTCGGCAATGAGCCGCACGCTCCGCCGGGAGCATGCCGACGGAGAATCGCCGAAGACAAACCCAACAAAACCAAATAAACAAATGCGTTTGAACCGGAAAGGCGGCTTTCACGGTATCAGACCAGAAAGGATTAAGTTGTCATGAAGAAATTCATCTCTGCTCTTTCGTCGCTCGTTCTCGCAGCGACGGCTATGGGCGGCGCTCTGGCTTTCAGTGCAGACGCTGCAACAAACGGTAAGGTCGATGATACGATTATTTCGTTCAGATCCAATGGTAAAAATGAGGTTTCCGTTGAAAAGGGCGGCGTATCCGTCCCTGTTTCGATTTACATTCCGCAGTCCAGCGGCTTCCACAGCCTGGCTCTGAAGATGGCAATTAACGGCGACGAGACCCTCGGTAAGGGCACCGTTAAGGATCAGTCCGGCAAGGAGTACGCAAACTATAAGTATGCATTCAGCAACTACGGCATCACCGCGAAGAATTCTTCCTGGGCAGACAAGAAGACCAAGATCTGCCTCGATTCCGGTGCTTACGGCTACGAAGAGGCTGAGGGTGACACCAGCGGCGCAGGTTACTACAACAACGGCCAGGTCTGCACCTTCACCCCGGATGCATTCAACATCTCCTATCAGGCTGCTCACGCAATCAACTTCCAGGCAGCTGATGAGAACCCGCGCGGAAACGGCCCTCACAACATCGACTCTTACGATGCATGGGTTGCAGCAGGCAAGCCGGATGATCTGACTGACTACACCACTGTTGAGACATGGACCAAGGATGAGAAGTGGGCATATGACACCGCTTTCCTGTCCTTCGATCTGGAGCTTCCGGCTGATCTGCCGGAAGGCACCTATAAGCTCGATGTTTATACCAAGCAGTTCTATAACTGCGCACCGGCTTCCCTCTTCGAGGCTGAGACCGACAGCGACGGCAAGGTAACCGGTTACAAGGAAATCGACGACTCCAAGAAGACCTCTGCAAAGTCCAAGGTCTCCGGCGTCGAGGGCGGCAAGACCGTTGAAAAGTCCTTCAAGACCGAGCCGCTGGTCATCACCGTCGGCAAGCCGAGCGATACGAAGCCGTCTACTTCTGAGACCACCGCTACCTCCGACACGAAGCCGTCTTCTTCCACTGATACGAAGCCGACTTCTTCTTCCGAGCAGGGCAGCAAGGTTGATATCAAGAACACCATCATCTACAACCTCGTTCCGGCTGACAAGAAGTACACTCCTGTTGCTGACGATATGACCGGCAACAACACCATGACCGCTGAGCCGGGCGAAGAGCTCAAGATCAACTGGACCGTTAAGAACGACCAGGGTACCGCAGGTCTCCAGATGACCTTCGACTTCTCCGGCGTTACCTACTCCAAGGCAAAGAAGGGCTCCGCTTACTCCGGTACGCCGCAGTTCAATGCCAAGGAAGCAAAGACCACCGGCGAAATCAACTACGCAATGGCTGACAAGGACGGTCAGACCGCTGAGGACGGTGCAGTTATCTACACCTTCACGATCAATGCTCCGGAATCCGGTTCTGCAACGATCGGCCCGAAGACCGGCGAAAATGTCAACAACAAGGTTGTTCCGACTGAGGACGGCAAGAAGCACGAGTTCCTGTTCCACGGTCTGACGATCAATGTTGACAAGCAGACCTCTTCTTCTGAGACCACTGCTTCTTCTGATACGAAGCCGTCTTCTACTGAGACCACCGCTTCTTCTGATACGAAGCCGTCTTCTACTGAGACCACTGCTTCTTCCGATACGAAGCCGTCTTCTACTGAGACCACCGCTTCTTCTCAGTCCAAGTCTGACAACACCCAGACCGGTACTGTCCTGCCTGGTGACGTCAACTGCAACGGTCAGGTTCAGATCAACGACGTCGTTCTCCTCAACAGATACCTCGCAAAGACCGCTGAGGTCTCCGAGCAGGGTCTGAAGAACGCTGAGTGCGACGGCGACGGCAAGATCGGTCAGGGCGACTCCAGCGCAATCAAGGAGTACCTGGCAAAGCTGATTGACGTTCTTCCGAAGAAGTAATCAGAAAGCTGCCCAGAGGGCAGAAAACAGAATTTAGTTGACGGGTTTATGTGCGCGGAGTGAATTCTCTGCGCACATAATCCAGAAAGGGATAAAGATGAAGAGACTTATTTCGGCTCTGTCTTCCTTGTGCCTTGCTGCAACGTCACTGCTGGGAGCTTTTCCGGGGATTACTGCATCTGCGGCGACAGTGAAAGCTGACGCACCTGCAAATACGATCGTCTATGACCTGATCCCGCAGGGTAAGGACTATACGCCGGCTGCTGTCGATTCCAAAGACAACAACGTCGTTAAGGTTACCCCGGGTGAAGAACTGGCGATCAACTGGACGGTCAAAAACGACCAGGGTACCGCAGGTCTCCAGATGACGTTTGACTTTTCCGGTGTTGAGTTTGTCAAGGCGAAGAAGGGCTCTGCTTATGCAGGTACGCCGCAGTTCAACAGCAAGGCAGCTGCTACCACCGGCGAAGTGAACTATGCAATGGCAGACAAAGACGGACAGACTGCTGAGGACGATGCAGTCATCTATACCTTCACCGTGAAGGCGCCGGAATCCGGCAAGGCTACCGTCGGCATGAAGACCGGCAGCAATATCAATAACAAGGTTGTTCCGACGGAGGACGGCAAGGAGCATGCATTCCTGTTCCACGGTCTGACGCTTGACGCAGGCGGTGAGGACACATCGAAGAGTACATCTTCCGATACTACCAAGGGCACCAGCGCTACCACCAAGGGCACCAGCGCTACCACCAAGGGCAGCGAAGTGGATGTCACCAATACTATTATTTATAACCTCGTTCCGGCAAGCAAGGATTGCACGAAGGTTGCTG
>CAMHUJ010000058.1 GCA_946188175.1 uncultured Ruminococcus sp. | reverse complement strand
TGCTCGAATCCGACCGCCTCATCGACTGCCAGCTTGACCGCATTGCCGTTTCCGTCCGCATCGGCTTCCAGCCGCTGATGTCCGGCGCGGCTGCCGTTCTGAGCGTCAGAACGTCTTAATGCATCCGCACTGAATCCGGAATCCGAAACGGGCGGGCGGCGGGATGAAAGGAGCTTTATGGAACAGAATCAGGATCAGCTGCTGGAGCAGCTCAATGCATTCACACGCAGAAAGCATACGCTCGATGAGGTCTATCTCTTTGACCTCATCCTCTGTGACAATGAGATCGACCGCGACGGCGACTGCTTCTCCGATGCGGCGCTCGCCGAACTGCAAAAGCGATTTGTCGGCGTGACCGGCATCTTCGATCACAATACGACATCTGCAAACCAGACGGCGCGCATCTTCCGGACGGAGCTGCGCTCTGTCCCCGACCGTCTCACGAAGGCAGGCAAGCCCTACCGCTGCCTTGCAGCAAATGCCTATATGGTCAGAACCGCGGGCAATGCCGACCTGATTCGTGAGATCGACGCGGGCATCAAAAAAGAGGTCAGCATCTCCTGCGCCTGCGGTGCGCGCATCTGCTCTGTCTGCGGCGCAAATCATCTGCGAAAGCCCTGTAAGCATATCAAGGGCAGAAGCTACGGCGGTACGCTCTGCTATACGACGCTCGATCAGATCAATGATGTCTACGAATGGAGCTTTGTTGCCGTGCCTGCACAGCGGCATGCGGGCGTGACGAAAACGCTCGGCGGTACGCCGGATGATGCGGAGACCGCTGTCCTGCGCGCGGCATATGACGATGCACTGCATCTGCTCGACAGAGTCTCCGATTCACTGCGCAGGGATGTCATCCGGCTCTGCTACCGCTGGGGCGAAAATGCCTGCGCAAAGGCGCTTGCCGATTCCGTGCAGCATATGGATACCGCGGAGCTGCTGACGCTCCGGCAGTCGCTGATGCTCGGCGCGGAGCCGGTCTCCGCAAAGCCGCAGCTCGTTTCCGGTCAGCATCCCGCGGATCAGAATACCGTGCAGGCTTTTTCCTGCGGCGGACAGCAGAAACGGGGGCACGGCGATGAATGATGCAAAGGTGATGCAGCTCTTTCAGATGTTTGCCATGATTCCCGATGCGGAGCCGTGGCGCGATCTCGCCGAGGCGGAAATGAAAGCCGTCAGGGCGGAGCTGCGGGACGGCGCGGATGATTCCGACAATCGCCTTGCGTTTTATACGGCGGCACGCGCGAATTTGCAGTACCGGCGAACCGTTGCGCAGAATACGCCGGGCTATGCGGGCAATGTGCCGCAGGATGCCGAATGCAGCCTTGCACAGCGGCTTGTCCGCGCGTACCGTGCAGAATGTGCGCCGCTGCTGCGGGATGATGCATTCACATTTCTGCGCACGGGGGAATGTACATGACAGAAACGCTTTCCGCTGCGCTCATCGAAGCACTCCGCGCGGACGGTATCCCCGCATTGCCGGAGTATCCGATGAAACCCGTTCCGGCGGCGCCGTTCTATGTGACGGCTGCCTGCATAGAGACGGCATTCGGGGCGCCGCTGGAATCCTTCTTCGGGGATGCGCTGCCGTTTACGGTCTCGCTGCGGCTGCGGTATCACTGCAAGCCGGATACCGATTTTATATCGCATGCAGAATTGACCGACAACTGCATCATCCGGACCTTGCAGCAGAATAACACCGATCTCCGCAGTATGAAAACCGGTGCGCTGCATTATGACAGGCAGCTCGGCGTGCTCATCCGCGAAACGCTGCTGCAAATCAGCGGCACACTCTATCTGACAGAGGAGGAATCTCTATGACGCCCGATACCGGCAGGGAACGCCTGATTCTGCGTCTCGGCGCAATCACAATCCCCGCGGCGGATTATCAGGTGATCACGGATGTACCCGTGCTGCGCGACCGGCTCTGTGACGGGGAAACCGAGGTCCGGCTGCTGCCTGCTGCGCCCTGCATCCTGAAAATCCGCGGCACGATCCTGCAAAATGAATGCGGCGCCTATCTCACTGCGCTGCAAACGCCCCTGCGGCAGCATCGCAGCTATGATACCGAGTTTGCTGGGATGCAGTTCACCGGCTTGCAGATCACTGCTGCCGAATGCAGCGTAAAGGAAAACGGCAGGACCGCATCGCTCACTGTCTCACTGATCGGAGGGCTCGAAGGATGAGTATTTGCTGCGTACTGCACTATCCGGACGGCACGGAGTATACCGTCTCGCGCTGCCTGCGGTTTACGCTCCTGCGTGAGCGCTATCAGGCATTTGCCGTGCTCTATGCGCAGTTCCTCACCGATGAACCGCTTGAAGCGCCCTGTGAGGCAGTTTTCTCGCTGGACGGACTGCTGCTCCATGACGGATGCATCGAGCATGCGGAATGCGTCCGTGAAGCAGGGCATTATGTTCTCAGGCTGAGCAGCCGCAGCTATACCGCCGCGCTGACGCGGAATCAGCTCGTGCCGGGACTGCATTATGCCGTCACGCTGCAATCGCTCATGGAGACCTATGCGCTTCCGAAGATCACCTATGACACATCCATGCCGGAGATCAGCTATATCTATGTCCGCGATAATGCTGCGATGTGGGATTCGATCATGGCGTATAACTACAAGCTCAACGGCGGATTCCCGTATATCCGCGTGCCGAATCTGCTCTGCATGACGCCGCAGACCGGTTCGGAGGCGATTGCGCTGCCTGCGGATGCTGTCCGTTCAATGTCAGTCGGCGGCGATTGCAGCGAAATGCTCAGCCGGATTGATATGGCGAATACGGCGGGGGAGTACGGCAGGTTTACGCACAGCAATCCGGAAGCCGCAAGCCGGAATATCGTCCGCGTCCGGCAGATCCTGTTCGATAAGCAGTATGCCTATCATCCGGACGATGCACTGGTCTGGCGCATTGCACTCAGCAACCGCCGCCTCCGCAGCAGACGCGTCACCTATACCGGCTACTGCGGTGAGGATATCGAGGACCTCGTGCAGCTCGGCGACCTGACCGCGCGCGTCAGCAGAATCCGCATCACGGGCGATCAGAACGGCATCCGCACTGAGGATACCTTCTATTTTGACCCGTTCTGCAATACGCCCTGACAGCAGAAAGTGCCGTGAGACCCTGATCTCACGGCACTTTTTATGATCGGTTATTTCAGTTCCCAGTCAAACATGCGGGCATAATCTTCGGTAAGAAAGACCTCGGTATAATAGCTGAGAATCCACTGTGCATCTGCAACGGTAATCGCGCCGTCGTCGTTCACATCGGAAAAATACTGTCCGAGCGCGGTCAGTGTGCTCTGTTTGCCGGCAATTACGTCGGTGCAATCCTGAAGCAATGTCTGCGCATCCGCAGCTGTGCGTAGGCAGGCGCATCTACGATGATCACCGGAATGACAGCCTGATAGGTATTCGCTGTGATCGCTTCAACCGCAGTCTTTCCAAGCATTAGATTGCATTTGCCTTCGACCAGATTCAGACGTTCTTCCTTGTCAAGAACTTCCTCGCCTGCTGCAAGGACAGGAAGCGACAGTGAGAGTGCGGTCAGACATGCGGTGAAAAATGCGGTCAGTTTTTTCGTGTGTTTCATCGTTTGTTTTTCCTTTCATGATTTTTTGCGGCTGATTCTTCTGTCAGCTATCTGTATTATAACATACGGCAATCAGATTTTCAATTATGATACGAAGAAAAAGAAATGCGGCGTTTTGGCGTGAAAAATGAGAAACTGCGCAGTTTGCTTTTGGAAAACATGCGCCTTGCGGCGATGATTTGAAAATAGTGAAGAGTGAAAAATGAAGAACGATCATCCGCGAAGCGGACACAACAATTTCTAATTTCTCATTCCTGATTTTTAATTATTCAGGTATTCACTTCCGCTGCTGCCTGCCCACTTGCTTTTTTTTGAGAACTGTGCTATAATAAGCAGGAATGCATCCGTTGTGATGCCGAATTACTAAAATTATTCTGGGAGGATCCGAATATGAGAAACAAGCTCCGTTCTGCCGCTGTTCTTCTGCTCGCGGCTGCTCTGTGCAGCGCTTCTGCGTTCTGCACCGGCTGCGGAAGTCAGACCGTCAGCAACGATGATGAGGGCGAAAGCGTCTATTCCCCCGAGGTGCCGGACAGCTGCGTCGATGAAAATGCACCCGGCGAGGATTATAAAGCCGCAATCGGCGAGACCGTCAACTATAACGATAAGCTCGATATCACGCTCAATGATGTCATCGAGATCGACAATGTCAATAAGCTCGAATACCGCGTACTGCTCGCGGAAATGACGATCACGAACAAGACCTCCGAAAAGATCGACTGCCAGACGCTGACCCACTTCATGACCGTCATTGACGGCAAAGAGGATACCGAATCCGTCCGCGATCTGCAGGCGGCTGTCTCCGGCAGAAAATACTATGCAGGCATCAACAGCCCCATGCAGGCGTTCAATCAGGAGATCGCAGGCGGCGCGACGCTGACAGGCTATGTCTATATCTATGCGCCGAGCGCATGGAAGGAGATGCAGCTCGTCTACATGCCCTATAAATATTACAATACCGACCGCGTGATCTTTGATTTGCAGGAGGATCAGTTCCTCCACAAGACCTATAACAATCAGTAATGCGAAACCGCCGCTCCGGTTCAGACTCCGGAACGGCGGCTTTTTTATGCTTCCGGCTGCGGCTCTGCGGCGCATGCGCCGGCAAGATAGCTCTCCGGATCAATATATTTGTCATTCTGCTGCACCTCAAAATGCAGATGCGATTCCAATGTGCTTTCGCCCTCGTTCGTATCGCCGATCACGCCGATCACTGTGCCGCGTGCGATGACATCGCCCGGCTGGACGTTCAGTCCTTCATTCAGTCCGCAGTAGCGCGTGGTCGTGCCGTTCTCATGCAGCACCGTCACGCAGATGCCGAGCAGCGCATCCTTTTCTACGCCGGAGACTGTGCCGTCCTCGGTACAGCAGACATCTGAACCGTAATCTGCGGCATAATCTGCGCCGTTGTGCGTGGACCAGATGCCCGTGGTCGGGGATTTGACCAGATCACCGTGACTGAATCGCTGTATGAGCTTTCCGGCAACCGGCGGTACCGGCTGTTCCACAGGCGGCTCTGTCTCAACAGGCTCCGGCGGCGCCGTCTCTGCCTCCGTGCTGCGGTGCAGGATCGCTGCTGCCTCGGCAACCGCTTCCGTGACGGTTTCCGTTACCGTTTCCGTGACGGCTGCCGTGCGCGGCGGTGCGGTATATTTCGTTGTCTGCGGCGCTGTGACCTTCGGGACGGCGGTCGTCTGCGCAGTGTCTCCCGTATACTGATGCGACGGAGCAGCGGGCGGCGTCAGCTTTCCCGCTTCCGAATAGGCATACCGGCAGGCTGCACCGACCATTGCTGCGCTGAGCGCAAGTGCGGCATAGAAGCCTTTGCCGGTCATGCCGGCATGTGATTTCTGTTTCATAGATATCGCCTTTCTTTCATTGGTTGAAGCCTCGTCACCCGAGCGGCTTTCAGCGCTAGTATGTTCCGCTTTGTGACGATTATACATCATATATCCGAAATTCATGTTCAGGCGATATGCAAAACCGCAGCATCCTCAGAATGAGAAATGAGAAATGAGAAATGAGAAATTGCGGAATCCGCCTTCGGCGGATGATTTTGAATAGTGAAGAGTGAAAATCTTTCTCCTTCCTACTTCCTCCCTGCTCACTTCTTGTGTATGTGTTACTGCATCGGGAAATTCGTCGGCGGATTGAAAATCTGTACGACGGGCTCATCCTTCTGCGCAAGCGATTTCACGAGCAGAAGCGATATAATCAGCACAATAATCAGAAATACGAAGAAAATCAGAATGAAGAATAAGCTGCTGACCGACAGGCAGAAATCATAGAAGCCGTGCAGCAGCATCGGGACGATCAGCGCGGAGATCAGATGAAACCGCTTGCCGGATTCGTTCCTGCGCATTTCCTCTTTCTTTGCGACGCCGTAATAAAATCCCATGAATACGCCGAAAATCGCATGCCCCGGGATCGAGGTCAGCGCGCGCATGACTGCCGTACCGAATCCGCCGCTCAGCACGTACATCACATTTTCGACCGCAGCAAATCCAAGCGATACCGCGACCGCATAAACGACGGCATCATATGTATAATTGAATTCCGGCGACTTCCATGTCCCCTTTTTCAGCGCGAACAGCTTGCCGCCTTCCTCTGCGCCTGCGATAATCAGAAAATTATGCAGCGCAATATAAATCAGGCTGTCCTCCGGAAAAAATGCCCCGAGCACTGCGCCGCCGAGCGTTTCGAGAATCACCGCGCTGATGACCGTCAGTGCGCCGAAGCCGCAGAGCTTCATGATCATGCCGCTCGGCTCCGCTTCGATCTTATCCAGCTTCCGGACGTAAAACAGCAGTGCCGCCGCCGGAAGCAGCGCTGCGATCAGCAGATATCTTGTCATTTTTTTGTCCTCCTCGTATTTGATGCTTCTATTGTACCACAAATACCGCGGAAAAGTCAATAAATAAGGAGGAAGGAGGAAGTTTTGATTGCGTGAGGAGTTTTTTTTAGTTAGGAGTGAGGGGAGAGGAGTTGCGGGATCGCCTGCGGCGATGATTTGAAATAGTGAAGAACGGCGGTGTGCGCTGCGTGCACGATTTTGAATATGGTGAAAGTGAAGCATAAAATAATCATATTCCAGTATAAAATATCAAACAAAATCCGTCACAAAATTCGCAGGATATGGGTATTCCTACAAATTTTTCAAATACGCCGATTTTTACTTGATTCTCGCCGGAATTCGCTGTATAATATGTAAGCATTATTTTAATACGGAGAGATGAAAAATGGAGCAGACAGCCCAAATCCAGACCGCAGAAAAGCTCAAACCGAAGCTCTTTTCGGTCATGAAAACCTATTCCAAGGCACAGTTCGTCAAGGACCTCATAGCCGGCGTGATCGTCGCTATCATCGCGCTTCCGCTTTCCATTGCCCTCGCGCTCGCTTCCGGCGTCAATCCCGAACAGGGTCTCTATACCGCAATCGTCGCCGGATTCCTCGTTTCCTTCTTCGGCGGCAGCCGCGTGCAGATCGCCGGTCCGACTGCGGCTTTCGCAACAATCGTTGCGGGCATCGTTGCCACCGACGGCATGGACGGGCTTATCCTTTCTACCGTCATGGCGGGTATTCTGCTCGTTGTTATGGGTTTCTGCCGCTTCGGCAAGCTGCTCAAATTTATCCCCGGTACGATCACCGCAGGCTTTACCTTCGGCATCGCCGTCACAATCGTCATCGGGCAGATCAAGGATTTCCTCGGGCTGACCTTCCAAAATGCGCCCATTGAGACCGTCGATAAAATTGCCGAAGTCTGCCGATGTATCGGTTCGCTCAATGTGCAGGCGCTGCTGATCGGTCTGCTCTCGCTTGCCGTGCTGATCCTCTGGCCCAAGAAGCTCGAGAAGATCCCCGCTTCGCTGATCGCTGTCATTCTCTGCGCGGCGGTCGTCCGGCTCACCGGCATGCATGTCAACACAATCGGCGACCTCTATACGATTTCCAATGCGCCGCCGAAATTTACACTCCCGCATGTGACATTTTCCGGTATCCGCGCCATGCTGCCGAATGCCTTTACAATCGCCATTCTCGCGGCGGTCGAATCGCTGCTCTCCTGCGTCGTTTCGGACGGTATGATCGGCTCGAAGCACCGTTCCAATATGGAGCTCATCGCGCAGGGTATTGCGAATATCGGTTCGGCACTGTTCGGCGGTATTCCGGCAACCGGTGCGATCGCGCGTACCGCTGCCAATGTCAAGAACGGCGGCAGAACGCCGGTCGCAGGCATGGTGCACTCTGTGATCGTTCTCGGCATTCTCGTGATTCTGATGCCTTATGCTTCACTGATCCCGATGCCGACAATCGCTGCAATTCTATTCATCGTCGCATATAATATGTGCGGCTGGAAAAATATCCGCACCATGATCAAAACTGCGCCGAAAAGCGATATTGCCGTTCTGCTCGTGACAATCGTTCTGACCGTCGTGTTCGATCTGG
>CAMHUJ010000057.1 GCA_946188175.1 uncultured Ruminococcus sp. | reverse complement strand
AATCGAACCTGCGGCGTTTCGCTTAGGAGGCGAACCCTCTATCCTACTGAGGTACCGGGGCATATTCAATTTTGAGCGAGAAAAGGCGGCTCTTCGCAGAATGGTTTAGGAGGCGAACCCTCTATCCTACTGAGGTACCGGGGCATATATCGCTGTGCAGACACCACACAGCATTCATATTATACCACATCTTCCGCATCAGGTCAAGCACTCACAGATAAAAAACGGCAGATGCCTTCTCAAAAGCATCTGCCGTTTGAATCAGAAACCGGTTTACGCTTTCGGTGCCAGATCCGCAGCCGTTATGAGCTTGCTGATATAGCGCAGAATTTGCAGCGTATCATCCGTATCAATATTGCCGTTGTGCGATACATCCGCATTGCGCTTGCCGTCCTCGGTGATCCTCACGGTCTTGTCCTCGGCGGCAAACCGTGCCACGAGTACCGCATCGGATACATCAATATCACCGTCGCAGTTTGCATCGCCCCAGACCGTATTCTTTGCACCGGTCACGGTTGTCTTATCCTTGTTCGTGCTCGTCGAAGAGCCCGCATCCGTCTTCGCGGTCGTGCCGGAGGTTACGGTTGTTGTCGTAGTGGTCTTCTTTGTGGTCGCGGTTGTGGCAGTTGTCGCGGTGGTGACAGGCGGCTTCGAGGTACCCTTGATCTCGCCGTACACGATGCCGCAGCCGACCGTGGACATATAAACCTTGCCGAATGTGCTCATATCGCCGCAGAGATAGTTGCCGTTGCCCGTACCGCCGTAGAGGTGATCGGTATTGATGCAGACCCATGTTTTACCTGCATCCGTCGAGCGGTAAATGCCCTCCGGATCGGTTTCCTGCGGCTTGCCGTAAATATACAGCGTATTGACGCCGCCGGACTTTTCCGGTGCACCGTAGCCGACAGTCTTTGCATAGAACACGGTATCCAGCTTCTCCGCCTTGGTCGCGCCGCCGGTCAGGATATACATGCCCTCCCAGCCTGCTGCCATTGCGATTGTATCCTTTGTGATATAAGCAGGATCGCCGGTGCTGTCGCACATATCATAGCGGCAGATCGTCTGACCGGTAAAGGTCTTGCCGTAGTCCTTGCTGATGAAGAAGCCGTAGTGGGATTCTTCCAGCGTCGGTTCCTTCTTGTTGATATCGGATGCCCAGTAATCATTATGCTGGACGCCGGATGCATAGACAATCGAAGCATCATCGGGATCGACAAGCGTATAGACGGTCTTGGAAGCGGAGATACCCTCACACTTTGCCCATGTCTTGCCGAGGTCATCGGAATAGCTGACGCCGCCCGATGCGCTGGAATTGAGAATGCGGTATTTGCCCTTGGAGAGCATGGTGATCGAGAGCTTGCCGCCGGTTGCAGCAGGCGTAAACGCTGTCCATGTCTTGCCGCGGTCGAGCGTATAGAACGCGCTGCCGGTATTATTGCCGTCGCCGTTTGCGGTTCTTGCCCAGACATTTGTATCCTGCGGGCAGACCGCGATTGCGGAGGTGCTTCCCATATTCGGATTATACTGCGGCGGAATCGTATACACATCGTTATGAACGAAGCCGTCGTAGTCGCCGATTGCGGAAAGGTTCAGACCGTCCGGCGTACTGGTGAAGTCGAGCGAAACGACTTCCTCGATGCCGTCCGGGTGGAAGGTGAAGGTCGGGAGATTGTCCTCATCCTGACTCCAGAGATTTGTGCAGATGAACACGCCGTTGCCGGATGTAATGAACATTCTGTCCGGATTGCGCGGATCGGTCACGACGGTGCCGGACCAGTGGATCGCCTTATCGCGGATCCATGCATAGCCGCCGTCCTGCAAATAATTGGAAATGAGCGGCTGATTCCAGCCCTTGGTCTTGCCGGGGGTGAAGTTCTCCCATGTCTTGCCGCCGTCGAAGGAGCGGAAATACTGGTCGCCCCATGCCGGACCGTGCTCCTCGGTCCACGGCTCCCATTCCTGATCCTTCCAGCAGCCGCAGGTACCTGCGATCATGTGGTCGGGATTGGAGGGATCCGCCCAGATCGAGCCGTAGCCGCCCTCGAGATCGAATTTTTCGACCGTGCCGGCTTTCGGATCATAGCGGTAGCCGCCGCCTGCCGTGCCCTGAAACGCCAGACCTGCCATATAGCTGATGAGCAGTCTGCCGCTCGGATCGACATTGATGCGCGACGGATAGTATTCGGTCGGCAGGTCCTTGGAGAGCGCCGTGAACTTGTCCGACTTGACATCGGCAACATGGACGTTTGCGACGCCGGATTTTGCCGTTGCGACATAGACCTTGCCGCCGGTAATTGCAATTGCAGAAACGCCGTTCTGCGTCTGATATGCGCCCTTCATCGTGCAGCGTGCAACATTCTCCGTCCAGGTCGGCCAGAGGGTCGTTTCGGAGAACAGTCCGAGATCGTCATAGCCGATGACCGGCTCCCATGTCTCGCCGCCGTCCGTGGACTTGATCAGTGCGGACTTGGAATTTTTATCCGAGGTGACGTCGCCGCCCGCATAGATGATCTTCGGGTTATCCGGATCGACTGCGATCGACTCGCCGAACTGTCTGCCGTCGCCGTTGCCCATGACCTTAATCAGGTTTGTGATATTGATTTCCTTGAAGGTCTTGCCGCCGTCGGTCGTTTTGAAGACGACCGTCTTCTCAGAGGAGAAATAGGCACAGCCGCAGAGGAAATAGACCGTATTGTCATCGGTCGGGTCGATTGCCATGGCATCGACGGAAAGCAGGCCGCGGTCTGCATCGGTGATGAAGCCGAAGAGCTGCTCCCATGCCTCGGTATCGTAGTTGTAACGGTATGCACCGCCGACGTCGGTACGTGCATACATGACCTTTTTTCCGGTAACGATGCCGGAGACAAAGCCGCCGCCGCCGATGCGCAGCGTACCCCATGTCATCGTGTCGGAAATGTCCTTTGTTTCGGCAGCAGAGACCGTACCCGCGAGCGGAACAGCCGCTCCGAGCAGGGAAACTGCCGTCAGCGCGGCAAGCAGATGCCGCAATGCAGTTCTTTTCATAATGATAACCTCTCGAAAATAAAATATTGTGGATTTGCGGTTTCTTTCGGCTGCGGCGCCCGTAACTGCCCAGCCTGCTCTATTATATCACGTTTTCCGCACGGGTTTCAATGCCTAATAATGAAATATGCTGTCCGATTGTTCCTTTTCTGCGGCATTGCTTTTTGCCATGTCAGCTTGAAAACTGCATTCTCAGCACCGGCTGCGGATACATGAGACTGCGGTTTTCAATCCTGTGCGTAATTAGATGATAGTTTATCTATCACTGTAATTCCGGTAATTGCGTAAAATATCTTGTGAAAATGCACAAACGGAAAGCCTGATTTTCGGTAAAACGTAGAAAATGATTTTCACACTTGCAAGGATTTTTAACACATGGTATAATAAGCGTATAAATTCCGTTTGCGCCAGACAGCCCGTCTTTTCTAAAATTACGTGTTTCCGAAATTTTCGCATCGGATCTATGTCGGCGCATGCGGCAGTAAGGAGAGTCTCACACATGAAAAACTTAGACACCGCAAAAATCAAAAACATCGTTCTCACCGGACACAGCGGCTGCGGTAAGACCGCTCTTGCTGAAGCACTGCTCTATCGTGCCGGTATCATCGACCGTATCGGAAAAGCAGCAGACGGAAATACCGTTTGCGATTTTGATCCGGAGGAGATCAAGCGCAAGTACTCAATCAATCTCTCGCTCGCGAGTTTTGAATACAGCGATTTCAAGATCAATCTGCTGGATGTTCCCGGTCTGATTGATTTTGCAGCCGCAACCAATGAAGGCGTCTATGCAGGCGACACCGTTATCATCTGCGTATCCGCAAAGTCCGGCGTCCATGTCGGCACAATCAAGGCATTCCAGGCAGCGAAGAAGCTCGGCAAGCATATCCTCTTCGTCGTCACGAAGATCGACGACCCGAATCAGGATTTCTACACCGTTCTCAACTCCCTCAAGGAGAACTTCGGCGCAGCCGTCTGCCCGGTTATCGTACCGGAGATCGTCCACAACCAGTTCAAGTCGCTCGTCCACCTCGGCAGAATGAAGTCCTATACCTATGATAAGAAGGGCGTTTCCGTTGCAGCCGATGCAACCGGCATCGTCCTGAATGATAAGGAAGGCGTCACCGCCGATTCCCTCATGGACAGTCTTTCCGAGGCAGTCGCAGAAACCAGCGACGAGCTCATGGAAAAATTCTTCGAGGGCGAAGCCTTCACGCAGGAGGAGATCAGCCACGGTATCCACGAGGCAATGCGTACCGGCCGTGCAATGCCGGTCTTCACGGTTTCCTGCACGAATCCTGCCGGCTGCGATCTGCTGCTTGAGTTCCTCAAGTACATGCCGGATCCCTCGACTGCATCCGCACTCAAGGCAACCGACAAGGACGGCAAGGAAGTCGAAGTCAAGGTTGATTCCTCCGCACCGCTTTCCGCTTTCGTATTCCGCACCGTTGCTGACCCGTTCGTCGGCAAGATGAGCTTCATCAAGGTCATCACCGGCACGCTGACACCGGATAAGGACCTCGTCAATGCATCGACCGGCGCTTCCGAGCATATCGGCAAGCTCTACACGATGCTCGGCAAGAAGCAGACCGAGGTCAGCTCCGCGGTCGCAGGCGATATCGTGATCGCAACCAAGATTTCCGCAAACACCGGCGATACGCTCTGTGATGCGGCAAAGGTCATCTCCTACGAAAAGGTGCAGTATCCGAATCCGACCTACCGCATGGCGGTCAAGGCAAGCAAGCAGGGCGATGAGGCAAAAATCTCGAACGGTCTCCAGAGACTGCTCGAGGAGGATCAGGCGCTCTCCTTCGGTCTCGATCCGACGACCAAGGAGCAGGTGCTTGCCGGTCTCGGCGACCAGCATCTTGATGTCGTCAAGGCAAAAATGAAGGGCAAGTTCGGCGTCGATATCGTGCTCGAGGAGCCGAAGATCGCCTACCGCGAGACGATCCGCAAGAAGACCGACAAGGTGCAGGGACGCCATAAGAAGCAGTCCGGCGGTCACGGTCAGTTCGGTGATGTCTGGATCGAGTTTGAGCCGACCGACAGCGATTCCCTCGTCTTCGAGGAAAAGATTTTCGGCGGCGCAGTCCCCAAAAACTTCTTCCCGGCTATCGAGAAGGGCTTGCAGGACAGCGTCAAGAAGGGCGTGCTCGCAGGCTGCCCGGTCGTCGGCATCAAGGCAACGCTGCTCGACGGTTCCTATCACCCTGTTGATTCCTCTGAAATGGCATTCAAGATCGCTGCCTCCCTCGCATTCAAAGAAGGCATGAAGCAGGCGAACCCGATTCTGCTTGAGCCGATCGGGTCCCTCAAGGTCACGATTCCGGACGACAAGAACGGCGATATCATGGGCGATATCAACAAGCGCCGCGGCAGAGTGCTCGGCATGGAGCCCTCCGGCGACGGCATGACCACAATCGCTGCTGAGGTTCCGGTCCGCGAAATGCATGACTTCACCATGTATCTGCGCCAGGTCGCAAAGGGCATGGGCGAATTCACCTTCGATTTCGAGCGCTATGAAGCACTGCCGGCAAACCTCATTGACGAGGTTGTCGCAAGAATGACGACGAGGATGAATAATTCTCTCCGCCGCGTTACCCCATTGTTTATATGAAACAGGTAAGCCGCTCAATTCAAGCTGTTACGCTGAATTGAGCGGCTTTTTTACGGATATGCTCAACTGATGCATATTCTCCGTTTTCAAATCATCCGCGAAGCGGATACCTTACTTTCTAATTACTCATTCCTAATTTCTAATTTTATTTGAGCTTTTCATTATGATGTGAAGTGGAACGTGATAATATCGCCGTCGGCGACTTCGTAGGTCTTGCCCTCCATGCGAACAACACCCTTTTCCTTTGCAGCGACCATATTGCCGCCGTTCGCCATGAAGTCCTCGAAGGAAATGACCTCGGCGCGAATGAAGCCCTTTTCAAAATCCGAATGGATTTTACCGGCCGCCTGCGGTGCCTTGGTTCCCTTTTTGATCGTCCATGCGCGGCACTCATCGGAGCCGCCGGTCAGGAATGAGATCAGACCGAGCAGCGCATAGCCTGCGTGAATAATACGGTTCAGACCGGATTCCTCAAGACCGAGATCGGCGAGAAATTCCTTCTGCTCATCCTCTGCCATATCGGAGATCTCCGCCTCGATCTGTGCACAGATCGGGAAGACCGCAGCGTTCTCCGCCTCGGCGATCTGCTTCACTGCCTGAAAATGCGGATTGCTGTTCAGGTCGCCGGAGAAATCGCCCTCGGAAAGATTTGCCGCATAAATGACCGGCTTTGCGGTGAGGAGCGGTGTTTCGAGAATCACAGCCCATTCATCCTCGGTGCAGTCGAAGCTGCGCGCCGGTTTTTCATCGCTGAGATGTGCCTGAAGGCGCTTGAGCAGCTCCACATCCGCCTGATATTTCTTATCGCCCTTTGCGAGCTTTGCGGTCTTGTCGATGCGGCGCTCAATCAGCTCGATATCCGAGAAGATCAGCTCCAGATTGATGACGTCAATATCACGCTTCGGATCAATCGAGCCGTCCACATGCACAATGTTGTCATCCTCAAAGCAGCGCACGACATGGATGATCGCATCGACCTCGCGGATATCCGCAAGGAAGCGGTTGCCGAGGCCCTCGCCCTTGGATGCGCCCTTGACCAGTCCTGCGATATCGACGAATTGCAGCGTCGCCGGCGTAAACTTTTTCGGCTGATAGATTTCCGCGAGCTTTTCAAGACGCGCATCCGGCACCGAGACGATACCGACGTTCTTGTCAATCGTGCAGAACGGATAGTTTGCGGATTCCGCGCCGGCATTTGTCAGCGCATTGAACAGTGTACTTTTGCCGACATTCGGCAGTCCGACCATTCCGAGTTTCATTTTCAGATGATTCCTCCTGATATATATAATTAACCGGATATTCCGGAAAATTTGCCTGTGTTATGCGTCAATCCGATGATCAAAGACCAGGCGCAGAATTACCGTTTCTTTTTGAGATATGTACCGAGCGCGACGGCTCCGACGGCGCAGAGGGCAGTGACCGCAGCGGCTGCGGCGACCTTTTTCCGGATTGCGGATTTCTTCTCCTGCTCGGCTGCGGCGGCGGATTTTTCATCCTGCCAGCCGTGGGGGAAGAAAAGATTATGCCGCGCGGCATGCTCCGTATCGGGCACATCCGGCGTCAGCGATTCGCAGGCAGACATGTCCATATCGGGGATACCGGCGATCGTGCAGACCGCACCTGCCGCGACAAACCGGAAATTCAGCGCTCCGGCTGCCTCGGGTGCCGTAAACGGAACGGCGAAGAGCAGCCAGTGATTCTTTTCGAGCAGCGGCTTTGTATGATTGCGGTTGAGGCGGAAGCGCAGGCGCCCATGCATCGCCGAAGATTTCGAGCATGCAGGTTTCATCGCCGCGGCTGTTTTCGCCGCCGTTGAGCCAGAAGCAGAAGCGGTACTGCGCACCTGCCTCGAGCCAGCCTGTCTCCATGGGAATCTGCGAGGTGATTGCCGTCCAGTCGGAGCCGAAATCTCCGAGCTGCCATGCATCGACGGTTCTGCCGGAAAAGCCGCGCACACGGGTCTCCGAAGCTGCATTTGTTGAGATCATCGGGTCCGGTTCCCAGCGCTCGGGGCAAAAAAACAGATCGCGCATATTTCATACCGCCTTTCTTGGCAAAATCATTCAGCCATACACTTATATTTTATCACAAACTGAAAATGATGTCAAGCAGTGAGAAAACAAAGGAGGAAGTTCAAATTAGAAATGAGAAATGAGGAATTAGAAATTAAGGTATCCGCCTTCGGCGGATGATTTTGAATTCAGCGAAATGGAGGAAGTGCGTTGTTTTGTATTCTCATTTTTTGATCTGCCGCCGAGAATTCTCCCGTTTTTTGTGATACATCTGCAAATAGTACATAAAAAATATTCAAATTCCATTGAAAGATATGGGACAAACATGATATAATGAGACAAAGCAGAAAAGAGAATGCTTTGTTACGGGGAAAAATTTATATAAGAGAG
>CAMHUJ010000056.1 GCA_946188175.1 uncultured Ruminococcus sp. | reverse complement strand
AGAAAGCGCTCGAGCATCTGCGCCGCCGATACCGTCCCGTCAGGCGTCTGCACAATATCCGCCGTATCACGGATATAGTCAATGACGCGCTCCTGCGGGTTCATTGTTTCGCATTCCTGTGACAGATAGCCGATTTTCACCGTTTCGCCGCAGATGATCTCGCCGCTGTCAGGGATATCCAGTCCGGCGATCATACGCAGAAATGTACTTTTGCCCGCGCCGTTCTGCCCGACAATGCCGATGCGCGCATCCCTTGCGATAATATACGAAAAATCACGGATCAGCGGCTTGCCGTCGATCGCCTTGCTGACATCAATCAGCTCGACGGTCTTTCTGCCGAGCCGGCTTGCAACGGACTGCATCTGCATGGCGGGCGCATCCTGCGGAATATCGCGGTCGCGGAGTGCTTCAAAGCGTTCGATGCGGTCCTTGGATTTCGTGCCGCGCGCACGGGCACCGCGGCGAATCCATGCAAGCTCTCTGCGGTAGAGCGTGCGGTTCTTGCGTTCCGCGGCTTCCGCATCGGCTTCGCGCTGTGCCTTCTGTTCGAGGTATTCGCTGTAATTGCCCTCGCAGAGCATCAGGCTGCCGCGGTCGATCTCGGCAATCGTATGACAAATCTGATCGAGAAAATAGCGGTCATGCGTGACCATGACAATCGCACCGCGGTATTTGCGCAGCAGCGCTTCAAGCATCTGCACGGTCTCATTGTCGATGTGGTTTGTCGGCTCATCGAGCAGCAGCACATCGCTCGGCTGAATCAGCGCCGCAGCAATACCGGCTCTGCGCCGTTCACCGCCGGAAAGCGAGCCGATCGGGCGGTCGTAATCCGGCAGATGCATCTGCTCCAGAATGGATTTCGCTTCGTATTCCTTGGATTCCTTCAAATCCTCCGGCAGATGAGCGAGCACCTGTTCCAGAACGCTGCCGGTCTCGCCGAATTCCGGAATCTGGGGCAGATAGGAAAGCCGGATGCCGTTTGTCCGGATGATCTCACCGGCATCCGCTTCCTCCGCACCGGCAAGAATGCGAAGCAGCGTCGATTTGCCCGTTCCGTTGACGCCGACAATGCCGACCCTGTCCCCCTCATTGAGGAAGAAGGATACATTGTCGAGCACCTTGCGCTCCATATATGTTTTTGAGATATTCTGTGCTGATAACAGTATCACAGGTCTGATTCTCCTTACGGTTTATTTTGTTTGCCGCCCTTTTTCTGCTGACTGTCCGGCAGAAAGCAGACGACCGCAGTCATGATGCCGAGCAGCAGCCCGAATGCCGCCGAGCCGACATAAACAATATTCATGAGACCGTATGCACCGCCCGAACGGTAAACAGGAATCCGGTAATCGCCCTTCGGTGTGCGGTATACCTCGACCGTCCGGACATCGCCCTTTTTCACTTCCGCAGAAAATTCCGTTCTGCCGGTATACACCGTGCCGTCGATCTCATACTGCAAATCGGCTTTCCAGTAATTTTCCTTTCTGCCGTACTGATTCTTGCGCGAATGGATTTCCGCATAGGTGATATCCGCTTCGACATTCCGGATATCCTCCGATTCGGCATAGCCGCGGTAGGCAATGCGGCTGCGGATGATACCGGTGATGCCGAGCACAAGGAACAGCGCTGCAAACAGCATCACCAAAATACCGTTTTTCCGCTGCTGTCTCCGCTTCTCCTCGGCTCTTGCCTTTCGTTCTGAACGCTTGCTCACGGCAGTCTCCTTTCTCCGGCATCAGTTGTATTCATATTTGATCGTCAGCGCATCGGCAATCGCCTGCGCCGCACGGTCATAGCGCACCGGCAGACCGTGCCCGCAGGCGAGCCAGTCCGGATGCAGCGATTCGATCACGCGCAGCGAATTCTGCATCAGCTGCGGGCTGACCGCATGGGGCGGGATCTCCGGCCTGCCGAAGATCATCGTGAATGCATCGCCGCAATAGAGCACGCCCCTGCTGAGAATGCCGCAGGAGCCGTAGGTATGTCCGGGCAGCGGAATGATCTCCGCATCAAAGCCGAGCGTCCGCAGCAGACCGCTGTCCTCATTGCCGAAATAGATATCCGCTTCATAGGGCGGGCTTTTGAAAATGCCGCCGCTGACGCACTGCATCACATTCCGGAGCGCATAGTGCTTTGAGGTCGGCATGACGCGCTGCCTGAGGAAATTCCGCCGCAGATCCTTATCGAGCACACTGAGGAGAATCTTCGCGCCGTTCTGCTGCATTTTTGCGGCATTCCAGTCGTGATCGGCATGCGCATGCGTCAGAAACACCCAGCGGATATTATAATTCTGAAGCCATTGCCGCATCGGCTTCCATGTCTGCGGCATACCGGTGTCGATCAGCAGATCGCCGCCGCTGCCGCGCAGCACATAGCATGTCAGATCGGATGCTGCAAAAAAATTGATTTTTCCTTCGCGGATAACAGCGTGTGCCATGTTGCGTCCTCCTTCGCGGATTGTTATTCCTATTTTACCGCAGATTCGGGATTCTGTCAATCGGGAGTTTTGCATGAAAAGAAAAAGCCGCTCCGGAAAGCTATGCCGGAGCGGTTTCTCTCATCCGCAAATCAATATGAAAAAATTATTTTTCGGTACAGAATTCAACCTTTTCTCCCGCGAGAATCATGTTCGTTGTCCGCACGGCGCACATCTTGCCGCACATCGAGCAGGTGTGACGGTCAGCAGGCGGCGTGCTTTCAAAATATGCCTGTGCCTTTTCACGGTCCACAGCGATATCAAACATCTTCTCCCAGTTCACTTCATGGCGTGCCTCTGCCATTTGGTTGTCGAGGTCCCGCGCATGCGGCACACGCTTTGCGATATCCGCGGCATGTGCGGCGATTTTGGAAGCGATGATGCCCTCCTTGACGTCATTGACATCCGGCAGGCGAAGATGCTCCGCAGGCGTGACATAGCAGAGGAAATCCGCACCGCTTGCCGCAGCGATTGCACCGCCGATTGCCGATGTAATATGATCATAGCCCGGGAAAATATCCGTGACCAGCGGTCCGAGGACATAGAACGGCGCGTTGTGGCAGATGCGCTTTTGCAGCTTCATATTCGCCGCAATCTCATCCATTGCCATATGCCCCGGACCCTCGACCATGACCTGCACATCCTTCTCCCATGCACGAAGCGTCAGATTGCCGAGCTCAATCAGCTCCGAAATCTGTCCGGCATCAGTCGCATCGTCGATGCAGCCCGGACGGAGTGCATCGCCGAGACTGATCGTGACGTCAAATTCACGCAGAATTTCCAGCACCTCATCGTAATACTCATAGAACGGATTTTCATTGCCGGTCATCATCATCCACGCAAAGAGCAGCGAGCCGCCGCGTGAGACAATGTTCATTTTTCTGCCTTCACGCATGAATGCCTCAACGGCTCTGCGGTTGATGCCCGCGTGAATCGTCATGAAATCCACGCCCTCCTCCGCATGCGCACGTACAACCTTCAGAAAATCCTGCGCAGTGATTTCGAGCAAATCCTTTTCGAGATACCCGATTGCATCGTACATCGGAACCGTGCCGATCATCGCCGGCGACTCCGCGACGAGCTTTTTCCGGAAGGTATTGGTCTTGCCGTAGTTGCTGAGGTCCATGATCGCCTCCGCGCCGAATTTGTGCGCAAGCGCGACCTTCTGCATCTCGACATCATAATTCTTCGCATCGCCGGAGATGCCGAGATTGACATTGATTTTTGTCCGCAGCCCGCTGCCGATGCCCTCCGGCGACAGTGCCTTGTGATTGATGTTGCAGGGAATCGTAACCTCACCCGATGCAACCAGCGCACGCAGCTTTTCCGCGTCCATGTATTCCTTCTTTGCGACAATTTCCATTTCCGGCGTGATAATGCCCTTTTTCGCCGCTTCCATTTGTGTATAATACTGTTTCATAATGATTCCTTTCAGTTTTCTGCATATTCGCTGTGCAGATCAAATCCGTGATGCACCGGACCGCTGCCGCTGCCGAGATCAAGCATCGCGGCAAGCGCACCGGAAAGATACTGCTTGGCGCGCGTGACCGCCGCCTCTATTGTATAGCCCTTGGCAAGATTTGCCGCAATCGCAGAGGACAGCGTACAGCCTGTCCCGTGCGTATTCGGGTTGTCAATGCGTTTCCCGAAAAGCCACTGTCCGAGTGTATCCGCGCAGAGATAATCATTTGCGTCACTGAGACTGTGACCGCCCTTGAGCAGCACCGCACAGCCGTATGTGCCGGATATGCCGCGCGCTCCATATCCGAGGGCGTGCGGATTTCGGTTCCGGTCAGCATCTCGGCTTCCGGAATATTCGGCGTCACCAGCATCGCAAGCGGCATCAGCTGCGCCGTCAGTGAAGAAATTGCATCCTCGCCGATCAGCCTTGCGCCGCTCGTTGCGACCATGACCGGATCAAGGACGATATTCTTTGCGTCATACTGTTTCAGCTTCTGTGCGATCACGCCGATCAGTGCCGCCGAGGATACCATACCGATCTTGACCGCATCCGGCACAATATCCGTAAAGACGCTGTCGAGCTGCATTGCCAGAAATCCCGGCGTCACCTCAAGGATTCCGGAAACACCGGTCGTATTCTGTGCCGTCAGCGCCGTGATTGCGCTCATGCCGTAGACGCCGTTTGCAGTCATGGTTTTGAGATCCGCCTGAATGCCGGCGCCGCCGCTGCAATCACTGCCCGCTATGGTCAATGCGGTTTTCATCATACAATTCCTCCTGCGAGCCGCTTCATTTCCGCCGCGGCGCGTTCAATATCTGCTGCACCGAATACAGCCGAGACAACCGCCGCACCGGCTGCGCCGAGTCCGTGCAGAGCGGTGATATTCTCTTTTGTGATGCCGCCGATTGCAACCGCCGGAATCCGCACGCTGCCGGCAATCCCGCGAAACTGCTCCGGCGTAATTCGGATCGCGTCCTTTTTCGTCGGAGACGGGAACACTGCGCCGACACCGAGATAATCTGCGCCGGAGCTTTCCGCAAGCTGCGCCTGTTCTATGGTTTTCGCCGTTGCACCGATGATGAAGCCGTCCGGCACCTGTTTGCGGATTTCTGCGACAGGCGCATCCGTAATCCCGACATGCACGCCGTCCGCACCGGCTGCAAGCGCCGCCTTCCAGTCATCATTGACAATCAGCCGGACGCCGTACCGGTGACAGATCGCTGCCGCTTGTCCTGCGGTTTCAATCAGAGCATTCGTATCTGCATGCTTTTCGCGGAGCTGGATGATTGCCGCCCCGCCTTTGCATGCATCTTCGATTGCAGAATACAAATCGCGCTGCCCGATGCAGCCGCGGTCGGTAATTGCGTAGAGAAGCAGCTCATTTCTGCCGATGCGCATTTCTGCCGCCTGCCGCAGATTTTGCAGATAATCTGCCGGCTCCGGCTGCTGCATACAGCCGCTCATAACGCATACGCCCGCTGCGCCCCAGTGCAGCACAGAAGGCAGATTGTCCGCAGAAATGCCGCCGATTCCGTATACCGGAAGCTGTGTATCTGCACACATGTCACGCAGGAATGAAAGTCCCCTGCCCTGCAAGCCGCGCTTGCAGTCCGTCTCGAAGATATGTCCTGCAATCACATAGGATACGCCGTATTGTTCCGCCTCTTTCAG
The DNA here is from genome assembly GCA_946188175.1 of uncultured Ruminococcus sp. Classification (GTDB taxonomy): domain Bacteria; phylum Bacillota; class Clostridia; order Oscillospirales; family Ruminococcaceae; genus Firm-04. The sequence goes on along the minus strand of CAMHUJ010000056.1, from coordinate 2,508 downwards.
CTCATCAAGGCTGTGGCAGGATGTGCCGGTCTCATGAAACTGCCGCAGGATATCCCCGCCGGTTGTCCGGAGCTGCGGCAGCGGCAGATGCACCGACTTTGCACCGAGCCGCAGCGCCGCCTCCGGATGCCCGTGCAGCGTGCAGATGACGCTATATTTCCGGCAGATATCCATGACCTGCTCCGCAAGCGATGCATAATCCGAATCGGACAAATCCTTTTCGCGCAAAATAATCCGGTCCGGCTTCGACTGTGCAATCTGTTCGATTCTACTGAGAAAATCGTCACTGCAAAGTGTCCGGTTCGTGATACAGATCAGTTCAGACATAGAGATAGTCATTCAGCACGGGCTGCAAGCCTTCCGCCTTCATATCGCGGTACATCTGCGCAAGACTGCGGTTATCTGCGATCTCAAACTGCGCATCGCCCTCCTCGCTGTTCTCCTTTCCGGTATATTTGCTCTCGTGGTCGCCGATGCCGGTCGAGACACCTGCGGAAATCTTCGTTGCTGCGATCTTTACGATGCCGTTGCGGAAGCGCTCGCTCTCGCGCGAGGATACCGTGATCCCCGCAAACGGCAGGAACATGCGGTAGGCGCAGAGGATCTGACAGAGCTGCCGTTCCCCGACATCATGCGGATTGATCTTGCCGTTGTTGATGATCGGACGCAGACGCGGACAGGAAAGCGAGACCTCCGCGTGGGGATACTTCCGCTGGAGATGATAGACATGCAGCGCCGAGGCAAGCGCATCCTTCCGGAAATCGGAAAGTCCGAGCAGCGCAGAACATGCCACGCCGCGCATACCGCCCATGAGAGCGCGCTCCTGCGCTTCAAAGCGGTAGGGCCAGACGCGCTTGTGTCCGGCGAGATGCAGCGTTTCATATTTATCGGAATCATAGGTCTCCTGAAACACCGTTACGTAATCGACGCCGCATTCGTGCAGATAGCGGTACTCCGCCGTGTTGACCGGATAAATCTCGATGCCGACCATGCGGAAATATTTGCGCGCGAGCTTACATGCCTCTCCGATATAATGAATATCGCTCTTTGCACGGCTCTCGCCGGTCAGAATCAGAATCTCCTCCATGCCGCTTTCCGCAATGACCTGCATTTCATGCTCGATCTGCTCCGGCGTCAGCCGCATTCTGCGGATATGGTTGTAGCAGTTGAAGCCGCAGTAAACGCAGTAATTCTCGCAGTAATTTGCAATATACAGCGGTGTGAACAGATAGACCGTATTGCCGAAATGCTTTCTCGTTTCGATGCGTGCGCGCTCCGCCATGCGTTCCAGAAACGGCTCCGCGGCAGGCGAAAGCAATGCTTTCAGATCATCGACCGAAAGCGTCTGCTTTTCAAGCGCATGCAGCACATCCGCACCGGTATACTGCACCGGATCGTAGTCTGCGACTGCCGCCATGACCTTTTCGCGGATATCGGACTGAATCTGCTCCTGTCCCTCCATATATGCCATATGGTCGGTGCGGCAGGAGGGATCGTTTTCCAGCTGATGCTTGCGTTTGAGTGCTTCGGGCGACAGCGCGTCCGAATCAATCAGAAATTCATTTTCCATGATGCCGCCTTCTTTCAGTCATGCAGGAAGCCGGTCAGCGTATCGGAAGGCGATGCGCCTCTGACAAGCACTCTGCCGAGACCGGAGAGATATGCCGCTCTGCCGGCTTCGATCGCCTGCCTGAAAGCACCCGCCATGACCGGCAGATCACCGGCGGTCGCAAGCGCCGTATTGGACATCACCGCAGCGGCGCCCATTTCCATTGCTTCACATGCCTGCGAGGGTCTGCCGATTCCGGCATCGACAATGATCGGCAGGTCGATCTCATCAATCAGAATCTGGATGAAATCTCTGGTTGCAAGGCCCTTGTTCGAGCCGATCGGCGATGCCAGCGGCATGACGCTCGCCGCACCCGCATTGACCAGATCGCGCGCCGTATTCAGATCGGGATACATGTACGGCATAACGATAAAGCCCTCTTTTGCGAGAATCTCCGTCGCTTTGACGGTCTCTGCATTATCAGGCAGCAGATATTTCGTATCGCGCATAATCTCAATCTTGACGAAATCGCCGCAGCCGAGCTCTCTTGCAAGTCTTGCGATGCGGACGGCTTCATCGGCATTGCGTGCGCCGGAGGTATTCGGCAGCAGCGTAACGCCCTTCGGGATATAATCGAGGATATTCTCCTGCTCCTTTGTATTGGCGCGGCGCACCGCACAGGTAATGATCTCCGCGCCTGCGTATTTCACAGCCGCTTCGATCAGCGAGAGGGAATATTTGCCGGAGCCGAGAATGAATCTCGACGTAAATTCATGTCCGGCGATGATGAGCTTATCATCTTTCATGATTTATGATTCTCCTTTGTTTTTGTGAATCAGGTAATTGTAAAACCCATAAAACAATCTCAGATGTTTGATCTTATTCTACAAAAGGATTCTTCTCTGTATTTTGAAAAAAATTTGGATTGTAATAATATTTCTTGTTCTCCAATATCTTTA